>NZ_JCBATA010000043.1:0-68537 GCF_059816245.1 Frankia sp. RB5 | reverse complement strand
ACAGGTCAGCCACAAACCCAGATCATCCACGCCCCACAGCCACGATCAAGCAACAACCACAACGTGTCACCCCAACACAAACGCCCAGCTCAGCGGACCGCTGTCACTCACCCGTGAATGGACACGTAGAGCCGATGCTGCCCAAACCGCTTCCATGGACGTACGTGTAGCTCGCTCATGCCCGCGCGCTCGCTCCTGTCGACGAAGATGACGGATCAGGGTCGATCAATCGCCTGGTCGCACGCCGGATCGAACGCCGTCGGACGGACGGCTTCCGTTGATGCGACGACGCCACGCTATCCGCGCAGCGCGCGCCCATCCACGGGTATGTGGATACCGGTAGGCCCGGCGACCCACGAGAGGACCGTATTCGGCCTCTGACCTGCCTGATCAGACAGGCATCGCTCGCTGTTCGAATATCAGGTCGGTTCCGGTGACGGTGGTGGAGACGCCGATCGGGAAGGTGGGGAGCGGGTCGGTGTGGCCGCCCTCGATGTGCGCAAGGACGGGATAGTCGCTGCCGGCCACGTGGTCCAGGACGCGCCGGTCAGGTGCCAGGACTGTCCACGAGCAATTGAGGGGCTGTCGCCAAGGCCTGGTGGAGGGATGTCAGGTCGGTCACCTCGTAGGTGACCTGCATGGTCGGCGGGCGGGTTCTGCCGGTCCTGTTCACCCAGGCGGCCGGGATTCTGAGCGCGTTGGCGCCGGCTACGTCGCGGGTCAGCGAATCGCCGATGTGCACGACCTGATCGGGTGGCAGTTCCAGCAGGCCGAGGGCGAGCAGGAACGGTTCCGGCCGCGGCTTGTAGGCGCAGGCGTCCTGGCTCGTCACCAACAGGTCGACCTTGATGTCGAGGTGAGCCATCGCCGTCTCGATGTCGGTGCGGTCGATGTCCGACACGATGCAGATCGGACATGCGATCTCGCGCAGGAACGCGGCGGTGTCAGGGAAGGGCACCGGGCGCTGCCAGTAGGCGAAGAGCCGCCCACTCAGCGCTTCTTCGTCGGCCGCCGAGCCGAAATGCCGGATCGTCTGGCGAAGGGATCGACGCTCCAGTTCCCGTTGGGTGGCGAAGGCGGGACCAGAGGCATCGGCGCACACACGCGTGAAAAGTTCCGACCAGTACGCGCCGACTGTACGCGGATCCACCGGCATGGCGGTGATGGAGTCGCTGATCTCGGCGCACAGCTCCGAGACCAGATGGTCGTCCTCTTCGACGACCGTGCCGTAGAAGTCGAGAAGGACGGCCTGCGGCCAGCTCACGTGCCTGCGCTCACTCTCACCGCAAGATCGTAGCGTGTCGGCATCCGCGGTCGGCGGTCTCGGAGGAGAGCGGCGGGCGCGATCCGGAAGAAAAAGGTCCGGTCGGGCGAGCAGCGGATGGGCGAGTCGGGCGTCTGTGAGGTGTGCGAAAACTACTGGTGATCATGCGCTCCCTCACGATCCCGCCGACGTCCGCGGGGGGTCTGGCCGACGGCGGGATCGGCCGGGGGGCCTGACGGTGGACGGGCAGGCTGGTGACGTCGTGGTCGAGTCAGAGGTAGGCGGTCAGGTCGCATCGTCGGGCGGACGTGATCCACGGGTCCTACGGGGGGCTGCGGCGGACTTCCCGTGGGTGGGAAGTGCGTGCGGGGGAGAGCGGCTCCGTGTCGCGAATACGCGGCTTCGTGGCCATTTTGACCCGGATTATGCGACACGGGGTGCTGCCACGTTGCTAGAACGCTGCCACGTTGTCACCCCAACGCCGCCGTGGCTACGATCCGTAGCCGCTGATGATCAGGTCGTCGTCGGTGACGTCGGCGTCGACGTGACGCGACCATCCCGGTGGGATGCGGGGCTCGCCGCGTTCGGTGGGGTGCGCATGCCGAGCATGTCGAGAAGCCGACGGAGGACCGGCTTCTCGTCGCCTGACCGCCAGGCGGCGTACGAGGTGATGTGTGGTGCGTCGTCGGTCAGGGCCAGGTAGCGGACGTCCGCGGCGCGCAGCACGCTGGTGGATGCTGGCACCAGCGTGACGGCCAGGCCCGCGGCCACGAGCGCGAGTTGGGCGCTCAGCTCGGTGGTGGTGTGGCTGCACCGTGGCGAGAAGCCGGCGCGCAGGCAGGCGGTCTGGATGGCGTCGTGGTACTCGGAGCACTGGTCGCGCGACTGCATGACGAACGGCTCGTCCGCGAGGTCGAGGAGGGCCGCCGTGGCCTGGCCGGCGAGTCTGTGACTCTCGGGCACCGCCAGGACGAACGGCTCGTGGGCGATCTCGCGGATGGCGACGCCGTCATGGTAGTCGGGCGGACCGGTGCGGGCGGCGAAGGCGAGGTCGACGACGCCGGTGAGCAGCACGTCGGACAGGTCGCCGAGCGGTAGCTCCCGCAGGCCGAGGTCCACCCGCGGATGACTGTTCCGGTAGGCGACGAGCAGGGGCAGGAAGGCGGGCGACGAGGCGGTCGGCGCGTAGCCGACCCGCAACGTGCCGGTCTCGCCCTGGTTCGCCTCTCGCGCGGCGACGACCGCGGCCTCGGCCTGCGCGAGGGTTCGTCGCGCCTCAGGCAGGAAGACGCGTCCGGCGTCGCTCAACCTCGTTCCACCGGGCCCGCGGACCAGCAGGGTGGCGCCGACCGCCGATTCCAGCTGCCTGATCTGCTGGGAGATCGCGGGCTGGGCCAGGTGCAGCCGCTGCGCCGCGCGGGTGAAGTGCAGGTCCTCGGCCACCGCGACAAAGGCCCTCAGATGGCGGAGCTCGATCGTCACCTGCGCCTCCTCGACGGCACGATCTCGCCGGACCCGCGCCCGGGATCGCGCGTCATGCGGATTACTTATGACCTGACCAGATTTCAGTCTTGGACGATATCAGTGCGGCGGCTCTACGGTGGGTTCCATGACGCACAGTGATGTTGACCGGGGGAAATTGGAAAGCGACGGCAACGACCGGAAAGAGGGGACGAAAACGGGCCTGGCGGGAAAGGTGGCGCTGGTGACAGGCGGCAGCCGCGGCATTGGCGCCGCCATCGCCGCCCGGCTGGCGGCGGACGGCGCGGCCGTGGCCCTCACCTACCTCCGTGCGGCCGACCAGGCGAAGGAGGTAGTGGATCGGATCGGGACGGCCGGTGGGCGCGGTCTCGCCATCCAGGCCGACGGTGGTGATCGGACAGCCCCGGCATCGACCGTCGAGCGGACCGTCGCCGAGTTCGGCCGCCTCGATATTCTGGTGAACAATGCCGGCATCTTTCCGACCGGCCCGATCAGGGACGTGACGTTCGACGAGTTCGAGCGGACCTTCGCCCTTCACGTCGGAGCCGCCTTCTTCGCCGCCCGGTCCGCCGCGGCCCACATGGGGGAGGGCGGACGCATCGTCAACATCGGGACGTGTCTGGTGGACCGGATTCCGGCCGGTGGCCTGACGTTGTACTCGGCGAGCAAGTCGGCACTGGTGGGCCTCACCAAGGGGCTCGCGCGCGAGTTCGGCGGGAGAGGGATCACCGTCAATCTCGTCCATCCCGGTCCGGTCGACACCGAGATGAATCCCGCGGACGGTCCCCGCGCGGAAGGGAACCGGGCACTGACCGCCCTCGGCCGGTACGGCACCGGTGAGGATGTCGCGGCCACGGTCGCCCATCTTGTGGGCGAGGGCGGACGGTGGATCACCGGGGCGCAGTTCGCCGTCGACGGCGGCTACACGGTCTGACCAGGCGCCCGCTCGCACAGCCATCACCTCCGGTCCCCGACTATCGTCGGCCGACCGTGATCACGGTCATCCGCCCGGGTCAGCCCGCGGGCGACGGGGCGGCTTCCGGCACCGCGATCACCTGGGCCTTTCCTGGCCGCTGCGTCCGGAATCGTTCCCGGAGCAGACCGACGAAGTCGTCGAGCGCCCCACTACCTGGGCCTTTCCGGGTGGCGCAGTACCAGACCCGAGGCTCCGGGGCGGGTCGCATCGGCACGGTTGTGACGCCATGTGACGCCTGGTAGTTCGTCGCGACCCAGGATGGCAGCACGGTGACCGCCTGTCCCCCTCGGACCATCTCGAGCAGCAGCTCGGTGATCACGGGAACCGTCGTCAGGCGCGCCGGCCAGGCCCCGGCGGGCAGTGGGAGGAGCGCCGCGGCACTGCGGCGGGTGTCGTACACCTCGTAGAGCACGACATGCGCGTCGGTGAAGTCGTCGGCGCCGAGCGAGTCGCGGCCGGCCCACGGATGGTTGCGCGCGACGACCGCGACGAGCTCGTCGACGAACAGGGGCTCGAGGTCGACGGCGTGCATCTGGCTGTCGGGCTTGGCGACGAGGGCGACGTCGATCCGGTCGGCCAGCAGCGCCGGGATGGGACGGTCGGCGGCGGTGGGCTCGATACGGACCTCGACGCCGGGATGCTCCTCGTGGAACTGCCGCAGCAACGCCGGCAACCACGAGTAGTTGGTGCTGCACTGCGAGGCGAAACGCAGACTGCCCACCATCCCGGCCGCGAGCGTGCGGACGTCGCGCTCGGCCGCATCGAGCTCGCGCAGGACCACGGTCGCCGTCTCGATGAGCCGCTGACCGGCCCGCGTCGGCGCCATCTGGCGGCCCTGGCGGTCGAACAGCCGGATCCCGAGCTGATCCTCCAGGTTGCGCAGGCGCAGGGTGAGCGCCGGCTGGCTCACATAGAGCCGGCGCGCGGCGGCGGTCAGCGTGCCGGCGCTGGCCAGCGCCTCAAGCAGTTCGAGCTGGGGCCGATCCAGTGCCATCAGCACACCTTATATCTGGGCGCGGAAAGTCGTATTGGATCTGATGGCTGGAGTGACCGTACGTTGCCGATGCGCTCCCCGCCGCTCCACGACGGGCGACGGGCGGGCGCACCATTGCGGCCGCGACGAACAGGAAGCCCGACCATGAGCCATCTCTCCGCTCCCACCGTCCTCATCACCGGCTCCAGCAGCGGGATCGGGCTGGACGCGGCCCGATCGTGGGTCGCCGACGGCGCCAACGTCGTCCTCAACGGGACCGACCGGGCCAAGCTCGACCGGGCCGCGCAGGCGCTCGGCAACCCTGAGCAGGTCCTCGCGGTTCCCGGTGACATCTCCGATCCCGCCACCGGACGGGCGATGGTCGACGGCGCCCGCGAGCGTTTCGGACGCGTCGACGTGCTCGTCAACAACGCCGGTGTCTTCGGCGCCGGGCCGTTCCTCGACAGCACCCTCGACGACCTTGACCGCTACTACGCCGTCAACGTCCGCGGCACCTTCGTGACCACGCAGGCCGTGGTGCCGGCGCTCATCGAGGCCGGCGGCGGTGCGATCGTCAACGTCGGCTCCCTGCTGGTGGACGCTGCCCTGCTGGGAGTGCCGGCCAGCGCGCAGACCGCGAGCAAGGGTGCCGTGCACGCGCTCACCGTCTCGTGGGCGGCCGAGTTCGCGCCCCACCGCATCCGCGTCAACGCCCTGGTACCTGGCATGATCCGCACCCCGCTGCACGGCGGTGGCGCGGACGGGCTCGCGGGCGTGGCGGCACTGAACCGCGTCGGCGAGGTCGCCGAGACCACCCAGGCTCTGCGCTACCTCGCCGCCGCGGAGTTCGTCACCGGCACCCTGCTTCGCGTCGACGGCGGCTACCACGGCGCCCGCGCGGCGGCCTCGGGGCAGGGCTGACCGGTCACGGCGTTCTGGGCAGGCGTCGGTTCGGGGGCTGACGTGGGTGTCGCCGTCCGGGCTGGCGAGGCGTCGTTCAAGCCGGGTGAACGCCTCGATGGCCTCGGGGGCCTCGAACACGCGGTTGCGACGGCCGACCGTGATCTGGTGCAGGATGCCCGCGTCGACGAGGCGGCTGATCGCCTCGTTCGTCTCCTGCGTGCTTCGTCCGGCCAGAGCAGCGGCGGAGCGGACGGTGAGGACCGGCGCCGCGGGAAGCAGGAACAGGAGGCGGGCGAGTGCCGAGTCGGCCCGTGCAGGGCCGGCTCGGCGTCGCCAGTCGTCACGCAGTGAGACGAGGTGTCGTTCGAAGTCTGCGGCATCCGCGCAGGCGCGGGTGCAGGCGGCGGCGAACAGCGCGACCCAGGCCGTCGGTGGCGGCCTGGGCCTTGCCGGAGGTCGCCGGACCCACCTGGTGGGTGTCGTCGAGCGCCGCCAGGTACGCCCGGGACCAGGTTGCGAGGATCAGGGAGACGGGCGGCAGCACGCGTGTGGCGAGTCCGCGCCGGCGCAGCACCATGTGGATCAGCGCGCGCCCGGTGCGACCGTTGCCGTCGACGAACGGGTGGATCGTCTCGAACTGCGCGTGCGCGAGGGCGGCCTGGGCGACGGCCGGGAGCGTGTCGTCCGCGCAGAAGGCACAGCCGGGTCGGTGGCCCACCGATGACCCGAGCGGACAGGCCGGCGACCATCAGCCGACGCCGGGGTGGATTGGTACGTCGTAGGCGCCGACCCCGCCGGTGGAGTAGGCCCAGCTACCCGATCCGCTCCCGCGCCTTGCTGGTGGCGGGAGTGGGAGGTATCCGGAGAGCCGCTTCAGCCTGCGAGACCCCGTCTCACGGCGCGTTCGACGGGGGAGTAGGCGCCGTCGGCGCGGTCGAGGTCGAGGAGACCCGCCGGGTCCAGCGGCGGCTGAGCGAGGAAACGCGGAACGGAACCGCGGTGGCGTTGCGCGGCGTGGATGAGGAACGGATGGCAGAGGTACACGTCGCCGGCCTGACCTGTCGCGAGAGCCTGCGGCCGGTCGGGACTGTCCAGCTTTCCCGCCGCGTCCATCTCCTGGCACAGCTTCAGCATGTTGCGGCCACGCTCGCCCGCGGGGGCCAGAAACGGTACGACGTCGAGGTGTGATCCCGCTTTGACACGGGTGGGCGCGTCGTCCGGGCCCACGTCGGAGAACAGGAACAGCATCAGCAGGGCGCGATCGCGGGAGAGGATATTCAGCCAGAACCACGTCTCGCCGTCCGGCAGGTAGCCGCCGTCCATATGCCAACCCGCGTCGCCCGGGTCGTCCGGGTGCGGAAAACGGATGGGGAAGGTGCCGATGCCGCTGCGCGGCCGCCACCGCCCGGCGCCGACGAGCTGGTCGTACGCGCTGCGCAGCCGCGGCGCGTTGGCGGCCAGCCCGAACGGCGGCTCCCCGCTGCCGTCGATACGGATGACAGGCTGTGTCCAGCTCGACGGATCGTCGGGATCCAGGCCGGTCATCCGCCACAGGATCGACCGGCACTCGTCGGCCAATGCTCGTGGGAACGCCTCCGGGACCCGGACGAAGCCCAGGTCGACAAACGCCTCGATCTCCTCATCGGTCAGGGTTGGCCGCACGACCACCACCTTCGTCCGGGCATCATGGGCACGCAAAGGATTTTCGGGTGATCAGCGCCAGGGGCCGGCACGCAGATGGATGCCGTTGGCGTGGAGCTGGCGGATCTCGAGTGCGGCGAAGGCGGTGGCCACCACCGCCGAGGTGATCCCGAACGCCAGCGAGGCGGTGCTCTGCGCCAGAGTGGCCTTGTCGAACAGCGCCGTCACCACACGGTCCTGGATGCCGGTGATGTCGCATCCCACCAGAATCCACACGGTGACCACGGTGAGCAGGGGTGGGAGAAGCGGATGCGCCGTCCCGGCGAAGAAGAAGGTGTGTGCCGAGACGAACAGGGCGGCCAGAGAGGCGAAGAAGAGGACCACGTAGAGAGCGAGGCCGAGCAGGCCCAGAATCATTGCTATGAGGATCGGGAAGGAGGCTGCCAGTCGGTTGAGGTCCAGCATCTTTTCGGCAGCCCATGTGCCGAGGAAGGGCGTCGTTGCCGCCAGCATCACACCGAACGGCAGCGCCATCGCCGAACCCGCGGCCCGGCGCTGATCCCTGTCCACCGCCACGAGAACCGTGGTGAGGACCAGCACGAGGAGTCCCGCGCTGAGAAAGAAGAGGGTGACCCATCGAGCCACCGCGTTCTCGACGTAGTCGCCGAGGGAAAGAAGATCGAACTTCACGACGAAAAACGCGTAGGTGATGAGCTCGGCGGCTTTGCGGGCCACCGCGAGCCCGTTGATGTCGCCGCTGTCCTCGTCCAGAGTGACACCTCTTCGGCGTTTATGCGGTCAGAACTTCGGTAAACCGCTCGACGGTCGGCCAGCAGCCGCCTTTTCACCGTACCGGGGGCCTCAGCCGGACGCCATCGAATATCCGCCATGGACGTCTGCTCGTAGCGTCCTCGTGTGCTCGCGCCTGTTGCCGGCGCGAGCAGGCCGAGCAGGAGAAGGCCGCGGATCCAGCTCGGGAACACTTCGTGGACGTCAGAAGGCGGTTACGCGGCCGGTAGTGGGGTGCTGCCCGGAACGAGCACGCCGAGGCTGAGAAGCGCGGTCAGCTCATCGGAGATCACCCAGATGGAGCTGATCCGGCCGTCGGTGATCCGCAGGATGTCGGTGGCCCGGATGGACACCTCCTGCCCGGTCGCCGGCACCGGTCCGAGCGCGGTGGGCAGCGGGCCGACGTGTCGTCCGTGCAGGTAGAAGCCGATCGCGAGACGGTCGGGTGTCTGCACCTGCTCGATCAGCTCGTGGCGGATGTCGGCCAGTGCGGCGTGCAGCGCCCGGGCGCGGGCGATGAGGTCGGCGGCGGTCATCGGGGTCCCGTTCACCGGGACCGGGTCGGTGTACAGCTCGCGGAACGCGCGCACCGCCGTCTCGTCGTCCGCGGGCAGGCCGTCGCTCCACAGCGACAGCAGTCGCGTGATCAGATCCGTCATGGCGCCAGTGTGTCGCGCCGGAGCGCTCCTGACCTGCACCTGTCGGCAATCCGCATGGCTCGACCGGGTCAGCCCGCGGGTGACGGGGCGGCTTCCGGCACCGCGATCACCTGGGCCTTTCCGGGTGGCGCAGTCAGTGGCCGATCGGTTCCTTGTAAGGGTCGTGTTCCGAGAGGTACCGCTCCAGCCTGACCTGGTCGACCCGGCTGACGACCGCGGAGGCCTCCTGCTGGTCGCGTACGCATTTGGCGAGGGTGAACGTCGACGTGATCACGTACAGCAGGCCGAGCAGGAGGAAGCCACGGATCCAGGCGCTGCCCGGCAGATGCGCGATCGCGTAGGTCACCGAGATCACCGAGATACCGAAGGAAAGCGCGGCCTGGACGAGGAACGCCGTGGTGGTTCTGGGAGCGGGGGGCTTCGCGGAGGACATGCACCCAGTCTGGGTGGGTCGAAGTCGGTTGGCCTGAGTCGTCGTACTCAACTTCTGGCTGGTCTCCGAGCGGCCGCACGCCCGCCGTACGCCCGATCTGCCCGAGTAACCATGGGCTCGTCGCTGTCCTCGTCGCGTCACGAAAGGGGACTTTCTGTCACACTTGCCGGGTGCGGATGCCGCGGGGCCCGGGCCCGGGCCGCCCGCGCGGGCCGGACGGCGTGCGCGGCGCGATGTGGCGGTCGCTCGCGGTCTTTCGCCTGGTGGCGGTGGTCTATGCCGTCGGGACGGTCGGGCGTGATCTGGGGCGGGCGCCGCATCCAGGCGGTGGACTCGCCTGGTTCGGAGTCCTGGCCGTCTGGTCGGCGGTGATGACGGGGCTCGCACCCGCGCTCGACGCCCTCGAACGCCCTCAGCCTCGCACTCGGTCTCGGCCGTGGCCGAGACCGCGCGATGGCCTGGTCGCGGCCGACGTCCTGGTGTGCGCGGGGATCACGCTGACGACGCACGCGGCGGTGAGCCCGGCCGGGTCCGGCGATGTCCTGCCCGCGCTGTGGTCGGCGAGCGGGGTGTTCAGCGCGGCTCTCGCCGGCGGTACGGTCGGCGGCGCCGCGGGCGGTGTGGTACTGGCGGTGGCGTCTTTCGTCGCGAGTGGGTCGGTGAGTGACGGCTCGGTCCGCCCGGCGGTCCTGTACGTCGTGTCGGGCATTGTCGTCGGCTACCTCAGCGCGGCCGCCATCCGCGCTGAGGCCGCGTTGTCGCAGGTCCTGTCAGTGCGAGCCGGCGAGGCCGAGCGGGAACGGCTCGCCCGCGACGTGCACGACGGCGTCTTGCAGGTTCTGTCCCTGATCTCCCGGGAGGCTCCGCGCGGCATGGCGGCGGCCGAGGTGGCCAGGCTCGCGGCCGAGCAGGAGGCGGCGCTGCGCGATCTGCTGCGCACATCTCGGCCCCCTGCAGTGACCTGTCCGAGCCATCTGAACGGGTCCGGGGCACGACGGGGACACCCAGGCCGGGCGTCACGCTCCTCCCACGACTCCGACCACGCCGATGTGGATCTGGGCGCGCTGTTGATGGCTCTCGCCCACGCCTCGCACCCACCGAGGGTGACGGCCGGCCGGGCGGCCTCCGGGGCCGGACCGGCGACCAGCGGGGGAGCCCTCGAGGGCACCCCGGAGGTCGTGACGGTCTCCACCCCGGGCGTGCCCGTGCACCTGCGGGCGGACCATGCCGTCGAGATCGTCGCCGCCGTGCGGGCCGCACTGCGCAATGTGGTCCTGCACGCCGGCCCTGGGGCCTCGGCGTGGTTGCTGGTCGAGGACGACGGCGACGCCGTGGTCGTGACCGTCCGCGACGACGGTGTCGGCATCGAACCCGGCCGGGTCGAGCAGGCCGCCCGGCAGGGACGCATCGGTCTCGCGGTCTCCATCCGTGGCCGGATCCGGGATCTGGGCGGCGAGGCGGTCGTCACCGGCCGGCCGGGCCGGGGAACGGAGGTCGAACTGCGTGTCCCACGCTGACGAGTCGGATCGGGAGCCGGCCGGGCGGGTGGTCGTCATCGACGATCATCCGCTGTGGCGCGAGGCGCTGAGCCGGGATCTCGCCGCGGCCGGCTTCGCGGTCGTGGGCACCGCGGACTCCGTCGCGCAGGCGTTGCGCGTGCTGGCGGCGACCCGTCCGCGCCTTGTCGTCCTGGACCTGGGGCTGCCGGACGGCTCGGGCGTCGAGGTGATCCGTGCCCTGATCGGCTCGCCCGGTTCGCCGTTCCCCCTCACCGGGACGCCGGCATCGGTGCTCGTCGTGTCGGCGTCCGGGGAACAGGCCGATGTGCTCGACGCGGTGAAGGCGGGGGCGTCCGGTTATCTGCTCAAGTCGGCCCGGCCCGAGGAGCTCGTGGACGCTGTCCGCCGTACCGCGAGGGGGACTCCCGTCTTCACCGCGGGTCTGGCCGCCCTCCTCCTCGGCGAGAACTCCCGGGCCGCGCGCGCCGCCGGTACCCGATCGGGTACCGGCTCGTCGTCGGCACCGCGGCTGACCGAACGGGAGATCGAGGTGCTACGGCTGGTCGCGAAGGGCCTGTCCGCCCGGGACGCCGCCAGCGAGCTGGGTGTCTCGCACCGGACGGTCCAGAACCACGTGCACAACGTGCTCGGCAAGCTCCAGCTTCGCAACCGCGTCGAACTGACCCGCTTCGCCCTGCGTGAAGGTTATGACGAGGACGCGGGCGGCGACGGCGTCCGCTGAGCGTCGCCGGCTCGGCCAGGCCCGGCCTCGATCCCGTGGCCTGGACATCGCGGGCGGCCCGCGCCGGTGGGGGCGCGGGCCGCCGCGAGCGTTGATCGTCCCCCCGAGAGACGATCAAACGTCCGAGGAGCCGGCTGCCGGCAGAGCTGCCGAGTGTCAGTGCGTCAGAACGCCAGAACGCCAGAACGCCAGAGACGACGGCGACCGCATACGGCCGTCGTCCCGCTGTCGCGCTTCGAGATCAGTGCCTGTGCGCGCCGTCCCGAAGGCGGTCGACGCGATACTGGGCGGCGCGCAGCCGCTCCGCGTCCGCAATGTCGCGGCGCTCGTCGGCGAACCTGGAAAGGATGAGAAGGAAAACAGTGCCGAGTGCCAGCGCCAGGGAAATCGCCAGCAGCACAATGAGAAGCTGGGTCATTGGGACTCCTCTCTCCGGCCCTACTGTGCAGGTAGCCCCCGTTGGTACCGGCTGTGGTCCGGCCTAGCTTCGTGCCGTACAGTTCATAGCGTCGCGGATCCGACGAAGATCGGCAAGCGGAGATTGATCGGATGTGACGGTGAAGAAAGGGGGGAGGTGATGAGTCGGAACGAAATCGGAACGGACGGGGAAGGAATTCGGAAAGCCCTTGTCGCGGAGCTGATGCAGTTGCGCAGAGGCCGCGGTCTGTCACTGGCCGCGCTGGCGCAGCGCAGGGGCCTGCTCGTCGCGCTCCAGGACTGGAACCGGGCGCTCGGTCGCCCGGACTCCGTGACCGCCGCGCTCGAGCTGTTGCGCGACTCGTTGGTCGAGCTGGGAACGGGAGCCAAGGCCCGCTCGCTGCGCAACGCGCTCGCGGTCCCCGAGCCGCCGTCGGACGCGGCGGCCGGCACGACCGCGATGACCTGGCCGGGCCGTGATCCCGGTTACCTCACCGCACGTCGCCGCCAGCTCGCCGAGACGCTCAGACTGCATCCGGACACGATCGAGAACTATGAGAACGAGGCCATCGACGAGCTCGCCCTCAAGATTGTCGAAGGGCGGGCGCAGGCGTATCCCGTCAGCCAGGCGCCGCCTACCCCGCTGGGCATCACGGTGTTCGTGGGTGGCACCTACACCGACCTGATCGATTATCGGCGGGCGGTCGCCGACGCGGTCGCCGGAAGTATGGCCGACTACGGCGTGAAGGTGACCACGGTCGGGGACCGTGCGGAGGAACCCGGGCAACCGGCCGCCGCCGCGGTGGACGCGTGCGCGGTCTTTATCGGCATCTTCGGGCACACGTTCGGCGTGCCCTCCCCGTACCCGACCCGCTCGGTCGCGATGGCCGAATATGATCTTGCCCGTGCCGCGGGCAAGCAGGTGCTTGTCTACCTGGCCGACGAGAGCCTGCCGGTGCCGCACGACATCGTGCCCGCCGACGACCTGCGTGAGCTGCAGGCGGATTTTCGCGACGAGTTGCTGCGCCGCCATCCCGCCCGGCTGTTCACCAGCCCGGCGGACCTCGCCTTCCGGGTTACCGTTGATCTCGCCCGGGTGGTGGGGCAGCGGAACGCGCCGGCGCAGACCTACGCGGTGTTCGATTCGGATCTGGTCGGCGTGCGCGATCTGGTGGACACCGGAAATCCGACCTCCCGTGCCCAGGTGCAGGGATTCCTTGGTTTCCTGGCGGAATCCTTCCAGCCGCTGTTCACCATCGACCGGTCGTCCTACGGCGCGCATCCCCTGCTCCGGGAGGCGGGGAACCGGCTGAGTGACCTGCTGCCGGAGTTCAGTCTTTCCGCGCAGGACGGTGTGATCAGCCGTACCGGGGTGCGACATGTCATCCTGCGGACGGAGACGGTCGTCCAGTTGCTGCGGCTGCTGCTGCCAGACCGGGCGGACCTGCTGGAGAACGCCGCGCAGAGGATCGGCGCGGGCGCCGCCCGGGACCTGGTCGAGTTCGTGCTGCGCGGCGGCCGGTTCGTGCCCAGCAGCCCCGAGGCGTTCGTCGCGCTGTGGAACTACTGGGACCGCACCGGCGGCTGGGGCACGTACACGCTGGAAAGCGTCACGCGGGACTCCTGGAAGATCATTGTCAGGCGCAGTTTCCTCCGCGCGGCGGACCCGGCTGAGACGCTGGTGCTCGCGGCGTTCTGGCGGGGTTACATCAAGGGCTTTCTCAACGAGTCGCTGCCGCAGATCTCGGCACTCATGCTGAATCTGCCGGAGCAGCAGCGGGCCACGCACCTCACCATGCCGGCATCCGCCCATGTGAGCACGGTGGAGTACGAGACGGCCAGAGGAGACGACGACTCGTTCTTCGTCACCTTCGACCGTGGCCCCTTCTTCGCCGCCCTGCGGGCGCTCATCGCGAGTAGTTACCACCGGGATCGGCAGGAGTACGCCGATGCGGTGATCCATGCCCGGGAGGCGTTTCACTCCGGCCGACTGGCCGGCCCGGAAGAATTCCGTCGGGTCGTCGTCGAGTTACGACTCGACGAGAGATATCCTGCCGCGATGGCGGCGCTCGAGACCTTCATGACCCCCGTGGAAGACGTGGATCTCGCCGCTGACTGCTTTTTTGTGGCGAACCTCGTCGTGCAGAATCTACGTCAACAGCGAGAAGAGAAGTCATGAGCAAGCTTGTCGTGAGCCTGGCGGATATCGACGAAAGGTTTCTGGGCGAGAACCAGGTGATCTGCCTCTTCAGCGGCGGACTTGATGGTACGTTCCTGTTGCACCATATCGAGTCCGTGTTGCCGTCGGCGTCCGTGCTGGCGCTCACCGTCGAACTGGGCGGTGGCGACAGCGTGCGCGCCAGCCGGGTGTGCGAGCGGCTGGGGGTCGAGCATCTGGTGCTGGACCGGACGCATGAGTTCCTCGCGGGCTACGCCTTCCCCGCGGTGGCCGCCCAGGCCGTCTACCTGGGCACTCATCCGATCTCGGCCTCGTTGACCCGGCCGCTGATGGCCCAGGTGGCCACGGCGCTGGCCCGCGAGCGCGGCTACGACGCGGTGCTGCACACCGCTGACGGCACCCAGAACAGCCTGCGGCGCTTCAACCAGACCTTCGCGGCCCTGCGGTTCGACGGCAGCTACGGATCCCCGTTCGTCGTCGACGCGCCCTCGCGCGAGAAGAAGATGCTCAGGCTCGTCGACAGTGGGCTGGGCGACCTGATCCGGCCCGAGTCCGGGCTGTACAGCACCGACATCAATCTGTGGTGCCGGGAGTTCGAGGCGGCCGGCCTCGACGACCCGGAGCGGATCGACGTACCTGAGTCGCTCTACACCTGGACGACCCCGGCGGCCGCGGAACCGGTGGACGTCGAGGTGAGTTTCCTCGACGGGGTGCCGGTCGCCGTCGATGGCCGGGAACTGGCCCCGGCCGATCTGGTCCGTGCCCTCAACGCGCTGGTCGGCGGCTACGGCCTCGGGCGTTACATCGGCCTGGAGGAGATCGAGAACGGAACGAAGGTGCAGGAGGTACGGGAGATGCCCGCCGCCCACCTGCTTCTCGACGCCTATCGCCGGCTCGAGCAGGCAAGCGTGGACGCCGCCACACTGCGCGAGAAGATGCATCTGGAGCAGATCTGGGTGCACGAGGCGGTCGAGGGACGCTGGCTCGGCCCGTTGCGCACCGCCGCGCAGGCGTTCATCACCTCCGTCGCCCAGACGGTCTCCGGGCGGGTGCGCTACCGCGTGTCCGGCACCGGCCTGGCCCCGCGAGCCGTGATCGCCACGCGCCCGCTCTACGTGCGCGACCGCGTCGAGATGCCGCAGCCCTGACCCTCTCGGCGGTCCCTGGCCATCGCGAGGCCAGGGACCGGCCGGGTGCGCGGCGCGGGCGCTTGATCAATGCGTGCGGTGGTGGTCGTCGAGGCGGCGCAGAAGCCGGATCAGCTCCGCGCGCTCGGGCGGGGTGAGCGGGGCGAGAAGGTCGGTCTGCGCGGCGTCGACGCGCCGGTCGAGATCGCGCAGGTGGGTGCGCCCGGCCGTGGTCAGGGTGACGACGTTGCGGCGGCGGTCGGTGGGGTCGGGGGCGCGCTCGACGTGACCTGCCTCGGTCAGGGCGGCGAGGACGGCGACCATGTCGCTGCGGTGGATGCCGGTGCGGTCGCTGAGCTGGGCCTGGCTGGCCGGGCCGCCGTCGCGCAGGGTGACCAGGGCGGCGTACTGCCAGCGGGTCGCGCCCGCCGTGGCGAGGTGGGCGTGGGAGATCCGGTCGGCGTGGAGCGCTGTGCGGCCGATCAGCCGGCTGGGCAGGGACCGCAGACGGGCGGGGACGGCGGCGGGGTCGATCGGCCCGTGACGGTCGTGTTCCGGCATGCACCGCATCCTAGGGGCTTGCGTTCGTCCCCCTAACGATTTAACGTTTGTCTCCCTAACGTTAGGAGGACGAACGATGAGTATCGAGCCTTTCCGGATCGCCGTGCCGCAGGCCGACCTCGACGATCTGCATGCCCGCCTCGACCGCACCCGCTGGCCCGACGAACTGCCCGGCGTCGGGGACGAGTTCGGCGTGCCCCTCGCCCGCGTCCGCGACCTGGCCGATCACTGGCGCCACCGCTACGACTGGCGCGCGGCCGAGGCCGAGCTGAACACCCATCCCCAGTACGTCACCGAGATCGACGGCCAGCGGATCCACTTCCTGCACATCCGCTCCCCGCGCCCGGACGCGCTCCCACTGGTGCTCACCCACGGGTGGCCAGGTTCGATCATTGAGTTCCTCGACGTGATCGAGCCCCTCTCGGTCGACTTCCACCTGGTCATCCCGTCGATTCCGGGCTGGGGATTCTCCGGTCCGACGCGCGAGCGCGGCTGGGACGTCGACCGGGTGGCCCGCGCCTGGGCCGAACTGATGCGCCGGCTGGGCTACCGCCACTACGGCGCCCACGGCGGCGACTGGGGCATGGCGATTTCGCGGGCGCTGTCGCAGCACGACGCCGAACACGTCGTCGCCATCCACCTCACCTACCTGCCGACCCCGCAGGCACCCGGCGATCCGGACCGCGCCGACCTGTCGGCCGAGGACCAGCAGCGCCTCGCCCAGATCGAGGCCTACCAGCGTGACCAGCCGGCGGTGCGCACGCTCAACGGCACCCGGCCGCAGACCCCGGCCTACGCCCTCACCGACTCGCCGGTCGGCCTGCTCGCCTGGCTGCTCGACCCGATGACGATGTGGGCCGCGCGGGACTTCCCGATCAGCGCCGAGCGTGTGCTGACGAACGTGACGCTGTTCTGGCTGACCGGCACCGGCGGCACGGCCCCGCGCCTGCATCGCGAGACCGGCGGGCGTCCGCCGCAGTGGCGGACCGTCCAGCCGGTGGGCATCCTCGTCCTGCCCGAGGACATCACCCGACCCGTCCGTCCGTACGCAGAACGCCGGCTGCCGATCCTCCGCTGGACCGAGGCCGACCGCGGCGGCCACTTCCCTGGCCTGGAGGTCCCCGCTCTGCTCGCCGCCGACATCCGGCACTTCTTCCTGACCGTCGGGATCACCGAGTGACCGCCCGACATCGGCACCGGAGCGGGTCAGGGCCAAGGTGACGGCGCCGCCCACGCCGCGCCCCTGTTAAAGTTTGAGGGGTCAACTTTTAACGGAGACCATGAACATGAAAGGTTGGGAGCCGCCGCGTGGCTCGCTATGAAGATCGGCGATGGGAGGCGGATCACGGAGCCCCGGGGCGCCGGGACCGCCGGGGCGGTCTCTACCGCACGTACATCCCCGATCCGCTCATTGGTCGGCCGCTGGCGCTTGATGCCACCCTCGACGCGCGGTGCGCCGAGGTCGAGGCATCGGTCCGTGCGCTGGCGGTGGGCGCTGGGGCGCGAGGGTTGGAGGGCCTTGCCCGCTTCCTGCTGAGATCGGAGGCGCTCGCGTCGTCCAGGATCGAGGGCCTTCAGGTCTCACCGCAGCAACTCGCGCTGGTCGAACTGGCGGAGTTCGAAGGCCTGCCGGTACGAGGCTTCTCGCAGAACGCCCGGCTGGTCGCCAACAACGTCACCGCCCTGCGACGGGCCGGCGGTGACCTGTCCGGCGCTGCGACGATCACCCGAGACGGGATCGTCGACCTTTATCGTGCCCTGCTGCCCGATCAGAAGCCCCCTGGCCCGCGGGACACACAGAACTGGGTCGGCGGTGGAGCCTGGAATCCGCTGGACGCCGAGTTCGTGCCGCCTCCGAGCGATTGTGTGCCTGATCTTCTGGATGATCTGGCTCGCTACGCATCGGGCGGCGGGCACTCGGCACTGGTACAGGCCGGATTGGTGCACGCGCAGTTCGAGACGATCCATCCCTTCAGCGACGGCAACGGCCGGGTCGGCCGTGCCCTGATCCACACAGTGCTGACCCGGCGCGGACTGACCCAGGCGGCGGTGCTGCCGGTGAGCCTCGTTCTGTTGACCCGCTCCGATGCTTATGTGGCTGGTCTGACGTCCTACCGCTACGACGGACCGCCCGACGGCGAAGCTGCGCGGGCGGGGGTCGGAATGTGGCTCGCGGGCTTTCTGGACGCGGTTGACCTCGCGGTTGATCAGGCTCAGGCGTTCAGCGCCGATGTCGCCGCGCTCGAACGGCTCTGGGCGGACCGGCTGGCGAGGCAGCGGCAGGCCGCGGGCCGGTCGTCGCGTGCAAGGGCGGGCTCGTCGCTGCGCCGAATACTCGACATGCTTCCCGAGACTCCGGTGATGACCGCGCGCACTGTCGAGCGCATGCTGGGCGTGTCGTTCCCTGCGGCAAGATCCGCGCTGGAAGAACTGGTGGCGGCCGACGTTCTCACCTCTCGTCAGGTCGAGCGCAACACGACGGGCTATCTCGCGCCCGAGATCTTTGACCTGCTGACCATCACCGAGCGACGCCTGGCCAGCACCCGTTGGGACACCCGTGAGGTGCTGCCTGGGCGGCCCTCTCCCCGACTTCCGGAACCAGCTCGGAATGGGTCGACGCGTACGTAGCCCTCGGGTGCTCGACCGGCCCCGCGGGCATGTTCCGGCGGGGTTGACGTTGCTCAGGCACGTGCTTTAGATGTTGGCCTGTCTGACGAGGTGGGGCCGATGCGAACATCACGACGTTGATGGCGCCCGCCGCTATGCCGCCGCGCCTCGCGGCTACGCGATGGCGGGCACCGGGCCGAACATGTCAGGGCGCGGCACGCTGCTCGAATACCTTGTCCTGTGCCTGGAGACGCTGTGCGGTCACTGGCTGCGCGCCGGCGAGGTGGTGCGCAACCCGGGGGTGCTCGTCGGGGAGCGGGCCGCCGGGGTCAGGAGCCGCGGGTGAGGACGCCGCTGGGGTTGCCGCTGCCGGGGATGTCGCTGGTGTAGCTCATCGTGCCGTCCGCCTGTAGGCGCAGCGTGACGCTGCCCCCGTGGGTGCAGACGGGCAGGCCCAGGACCAGCGGGTTGTTGCCGGTGCCGGGGACGTCCTGCAGTCGGACCCCGTCGCGGGCGTCGAGCAGGCTCATGTCGGCGGTGCAGCGGATCTGCGTGTCGCTGTCGCTGAGGCTGTTCAGCGCGTCGACGGCGACCTCGGAGTGCGCGACCGTCTGTCCGACCCGCCCGGCGCGCAGGTTCACGACGACGCTCTGCGGCAGGGCGGAACTGCCGCTGATCGTGCCGCGCCAGATGCCGACGTACCCGCTCGGGACCGAACCACTGCCCGGGGAGTCGGCCGGCGCGGTGCCGGAACGGGTGCCGTCGGCGGACCCCGACCCGGAGCCCGATCCGGACCCGGAGCCGGAGCCTGAACGGGACGAGGCCGGATCCGTGGCGGCCGATCCGGTGGTGCTGATGCGCGCGGCGACGTCGTCCGTGGACCCGTCGTTCGACGAGCGCAGGACAAGGAGCACGATCGCCAGCGCCGCCAGCACGACGACGAGAACGCCGGCGCCGGCCGCGATCGCGACGAACGGCAGCGTCCGGCGCGGCCCCGATCGCGGCGCCGGGCCAGGCGATGCCCACCGCGGATCCGTGCCGGTCGGTGCGCCGGGAAATCCGCCGCCCGGCGGCGGGGGTGTCGCCGGCGGCAGGCCGTGGCCTGGTGGGAAGTCGGTCGGTGTGCGCGTCGCGGCGGTGCTGAACGGGCCGGCGGGGGTTCCGCCGGCACCGGACGGGACGGAGACGGGGCCGGATGGGATGCCGAAGGTGGCGTGGGGACTGGGTGTGCCGGGCGAGCTGGGTGTGCCGGGCGGGCCGGGTGTGCCGGGCGGGCCGAGAGCGGGCGTCGGCCCTGGTCCTTGGCCCGGGTGGAGACCGGCGGTCGGCGGTGGCGGGGTGCCGGGAAGATCGGTGCGGACGGGCGCGTCGAGGTCGAGCAGGGCGACCGCGCGGCGGCTCAGCGCGGTGACCAGCGCCGGCGGCAGCCAGCCGGCGGTGATCAGGCCGGCGGCGCCGCCCGGGACGGCGGGGGCGAGCCGGGCCAGCACCGCGCGCGGCGTCGGCCGTCGTCCCGGAGACTTGTGCAGGCAGTCCGCGACCAGATCCCGCAGGTCGTCCGGGACCTTCGTCAGGTCTGGTTCCCGGGACAGGACCGCGTACATCGTGCCGGGCATGTTCGACGCCTGGAACGGGGACGTGCCGGTCGTGGCGAACACGAGCACGGCGCCGAGCGCGAAGACGTCGCTCGCCGGGCCGACGTCGGCCGTGCCGATCTGCTCGGGGGCCATGAACGCCGGCGAGCCGATCGGCGCGCCGGTGGTCGTCAGCACCGTCGCGTCGACCGCCCGCGAGATACCGAAGTCGATCACCCGCGGACCGTCCAGGCTCAGCAGCACGTTCGACGGCTTGAGATCACGGTGGACGAGGCCCGCGCCGTGCACCGCGACCAGCGCCTCGGCGAGCCCCGCGCCGAGCGCGCGCACGCTGTGCGCCGGCAACGGTCCGTGCTCGCGCACCGCGTCGTGCAGCGACGGGCCGGGGACGAACGCGGTGACGAGCCATGGCCGCGGCGCCTCGGGATCGGCGTCGAGCACCGGCGCCGTCCAGGCACCGCCGACCCGGCGCGCGGCCTCGACCTCCCGCCGGAACCGCTGGCGGAAGTGCGGATCGTCGGCGAGGTCCGGGCGGATCACCTTGACGGCGACCGTCCGCCCACCGGCGCTGCGGCCGAGATAGACCCGGCCCATGCCGCCCGCACCCAGCCGCCGTAACAGCCGGTAGTCGCCGAGCATCTCGGGATCGTCGGCGCGCAGAGCTTCCACTGCCGTCGTCCTCCCGGTCTGGCTCGACTTGTGCCGAGGATACGGGTGCGGTGAGCGACAGACCCCGGCGCCCGCCTCCGCGCTGCCGCCGTCGGGCCTCGGGCCACCGGCCGCGCGGGCCGCCGGCACATTCCGTTGTCGGCGCACGACGCGTCGGTCTACACTCACCAGCATTCCGCCGGGCGAAGTCCCGGCGGCCGATCTGGAGGATGCCTTGTGCCCCCCGGGCTCTGCCCGGGTCGCGTGATTCCCGGGCCTTGCCCGGGGTGCCCGCGACTCGTGGCCTTCGCATGCCCCGTCACAGCCTCCTGATCGGAAATTCGGAGCATCCTGCGTTGACCGAGCACATTTCGTCCGCTCACGTTCCCACCGGCTCCGTGCCGGCCACCTGGTACGCGGACTTCTTCACCTATCTGCCCAACGAGTTCTGGCGCCGGGCCGCCACCGAGCAGTGGACCGCCGCCGACGTCGACTTCGTCGAGAGCCGGCTCGGCCTCACGGCCGGGTCGCGGATCCTGGACGTACCGTGCGGCAGCGGCCGGCACAGCCTGGCGCTCGCCGCTCGCGGGCACCGGGTCACCGGCGTCGATCTGTCGACGGAGGCCATCGCGCACGCCAGGGCCGTCGCGCACGCCAGGGCCGTCGCCGCGGCGGCCGGGGGCACCGTACGGTTCGAGCACGGCGACATGCGTGACCTCGAGCGTCACGGTGTTTTCGACGCCGCGATCTGTATGGGTAACAGTTTCGGCTATCTGGACCTGGCCGGCACACGGGCGTTCGTCGATGCCGTCGCCCGGGCTGTCCGGCCGGGCGGCGGGCTCGTCGTCGATTTCGGTGTGACCGCCGAGTCGATCCTGCCCGGCTTCACCGGTGAGGCGAACACCATGGTCACGGGTGACATCACCGTGGTCGCCAAGGAGGAGTATGACGCCGAGGCCAGCCGGCTGATCAGCCGCTATCGCTTCAGCCAGGGAGCGCGGCAGCTCGAGGCCACGGCCATCCACCACGTGTACACCAGCGGCCATCTCGGCGATCTGCTGGCGACGGCCGGCTTCACCGACGTCCGCCGCCACGCCGATCCGGACGGCACCCCGTTCACCCTGGGTTCGGGACGGCTGCTGATCACCGCCCGCCGGCGGTAGTCGGCGACGAGCGGGCGGGCCCACCGCGGCCCGCCCGCTCGCCGCGTGGGTTTCGTCACCGTAGTCGGGACAACCCTTGATGTAGGCTAATTATTGCTTGACTGCAACTATTTTGCGGTGCGTCCGCTACTCGGCGTGGCATGGCCTGCCTGGGCGGCGGTGGCGGTGGGGGTGCGATGGCCGAGCTGACGCGAGGGCGGCGGATGCTCGTCCTGGCGATCTGCTGCCTGAGCCTGTTCATCGTCGGGCTGGACAACACGGTCGTGAACGTCGCACTGCCGTCGCTGCGCCGCGACCTGCACGCGTCCCCCTCGGGCCTGCAGTGGACGATCGACTCCTACACCCTGGTCCTGGCGAGCCTGCTGATGCTGGGCGGGTCGAGCGGCGACCGGTTCGGGCGGCGCCGGATCTTCCAGACCGGCCTCGCGCTGTTCACCGTCGGATCACTGCTGTGCAGCCTCGCGCCCGGGCTGGGCTGGCTGGTGGTCTTCCGGATGCTGCAGGCGGTCGGCGGGTCGATGCTCAACCCGGTCGCGATGGGCATCATCAGCAACACCTTCACCGATCCGAAGGAACGGGCCCGGGCGATCGGGGTGTGGGGCGCGGTGATCGGGGTGAGCATGGCGCTCGGTCCCGTCCTCGGCGGGACGCTGGTCGAGTCGGTGAGCTGGCGGGCGATCTTCTGGGTGAACGTGCCGGTGGGCGTCGCCGCGCTGGTGCTCGCCGGCCTGTTCGTCCCGGAGTCGCGGGCCGCGCGGGCGCGTCGGTTCGACCCGGTCGGTCAGATCCTGGTGATCGTCGCGCTGGCGTCGCTGACCTATGGGATCATCGAGGCGCCGGCGGCGGGCTGGCTCGCGGTCCGCACGCTCGCCCTGTTCGCGGTCACCGCGCTCGCGGCGGGCCTGCTGATCGGCTACGAGTCCCGCCGGGACGAGCCGCTGCTGGACGTGCGGTTCTTCCGGGCGGCACCGTTCAGCGGGGCCACCGGCATCGCCGTGTGCGCGTTCGCCGCGCTGGCCGGCTTCCTGTTCCTGAACACGTTGTACCTGCAGGAGGTCCGCGGCTACTCGCCGCTCGTCGCCGGGGTCGCCACCCTGCCGATGGCCGGGATGACAGTGATCTGCGCGCCGATCTCCGGCCGGCTCGTCGCCGGCCGCGGTGCCCGGCTTCCGCTCCTGATCGCCGGGGTCGCCATGACCGCCGGCAGCGTCATGCTGACCGGGCTGCGGCCCGGTACGTCGATGTCGTGGCTGGTCGGCGCCTACGTGCTCGTAGGGCTGGGATTCGGCATGGTCAACGCGCCGATCACCAACACGGCGGTGACCGGCATGCCACAGTCCCAGGCCGGCGTGGCCGCCGCCGTCGCCTCCACGAGCCGACAGGTGGGACAGTCCCTCGGCGTCGCGGTCATCGGCTCGCTCGCCGCCGCGCATGTCGCCGGGCGCGCCGCCACGGTCGACCCGATGAGCGCCGCCGGCTGGTGGACGGTCGTCCTGTGCGGCGTCGGCGTCCTCCTGCTCGGCGCCGCCAGCACCGGCACCTGGGCTCGGGGCACCGCCAGCCGTCTCGCCACGCGCCTGGCCGCGGGCGAGGTGAATCGTCCGACACCGGCGAAGGGCAGCACGGCTCCGCCAGGCGGGCCGGCCTTCGATCGTGTGTCCGCCGCTGGTCCGGCGTCTGGAACGGCAGGACCAGCCGCGGCGCGGACGGACGTGCCGTCGTCGGGGCCGTCCTTCGCGATGAAGAACTCGGTGTCGCGTTCGGAGAAAACGGGGTGCGCCAGCGACTCGGCGCCCAGCAGCCAGTAGATGTGGGCGAATTCGGTGAACGCGGCCCTAGGCCGCGGGTGTGGGTCGGTGCCGGTAGCGAGTAGTTCCGGGTCTGGGCTTGTCGGCCGGCAGCCGGGTGGCTTTACTACCCCGTGAACGCCGGGCGGGGTGGGCGTTCCGTATCGGGCCGGCACCGCCACGGGGGTTTGATGGCTACCAAACACGAACATGCCGACGTCGTCGTAGTAGGTTCCGGATTCGGCGGATCCGTCACCGCTCTTCGCTTCGCCGCTGCCGGTCGGAGCGTAATTCTCATGGAACGTGGAAAATCGTATCCGCCGGGTTCTTTCGCGCGGACACCGTCCGAGATGTCGAACAATTTCTGGGACCCGAGCAGGGGCCGGCACGGCCTGTTCGATGTCTGGTCCTTCCAGGACTTCGAGGCGGTGGTGTCGAGCGGCCTAGGGGGCGGTTCGCTCATCTACGCCAACGTCCTGTTGCGTAAGGACGCCAAGTGGTTTGTCCGGGACGCCCCCGCCGGCGAGGGCTACGAGAGCTGGCCCATCACCCGGGCCGACCTTGAACCACACTACGACGCCGTCGAACAGATGATGACTCCGCAGCGGTTCCCCCAGGGCCGGCCCGGGTACGAGGCCGCCCGCCGGGCCGACCTGCTCGCGCAGGCCGGCCGGGCCCTCGGCTTCACCGCCGACCAGCCGCCGCTCGCGGTGACGTTCGCGGCCGGCGGCGGGCCCCCGACCCCGGGGGCGCCGATCCCGACCCCCGCCTACGGGAACTATCACGGCAAACCTCGGATCACCTGCGTGCTATGCGGCGAGTGCGACCTTGGCTGCAACTCCGGCAGCAAGAACACGCTCGACCACACCTACCTGTCGGCGGCCAAGTACCACGGTGCCGATATCCGGACCCACCACGAGGTGCGGACAATCACTCCGCGTGACGGCGGTGGCTACGCCGTCGGCTACGTCGTGCACAACCCTGGCACCGCCCGGGCCACCGTCGACCTGTCGACACGCACCGTCACCTGCGACAAGCTGGTCCTGGCCGCGGGCACCTTTGGTACCACCTACCTGCTGTTGCGCAACCGGTCGGCCCTGCCGGGAATGTCACGGCAACTCGGCCGGCGGTTCTGCGGCAACGGCGACCTGCTCGGATTCGTCAGCGACGTCCCCGGGCTCCCGCTCGGGTCCTCGCGTGCCCCGGTCATCACGTCCTACGTCCGGGTACCGGACGCCCTCGACCACACGGCCGGCTCTGGCGGCGGCAACGGGGCCCGCCCGTTGTCGACCGCGACCGGGCGCGGGGTCTACGTCGAGGACGCCGGCTACCCGACGGCCGTGGAGTGGTTGGTCGAGGCGACCCAGGTGCACAGCACCGCACACCGGGTCGCCCGCGCCGCCGCAGCCCTGCTGCTGTCCCGGCTGCGGTGGGCCCCGTCGCGCCGGATCAGCTCGATCGTCGGGAACCTGCTCGGCCAGGGTGAGGTGTCGGCCGGTTCGATGCCGCTGCTCGGGATGGGGCGGGACCTGCCGCTGGGCGTCATGTCCGTGCGCGGCGACTACCTCCAGGTGGAGAAGTACCCGGCCGGGAACTGGCCGTACTTCACCGGGATGCGCGAGGTGATGGAAGGCCTGGCAGAGCAGCTCGGCGGGCGTTTCACCGACAACCCGATGACCTGGCTGTCCCGGGTGGTGACGGTGCACCCCCTGGGAGGGGCGTCGATGGGGGACGACGTCGTCTCCGGGGTCATCGACGGCTACGGCGAAGTGTTCGGCCATCCGGGGCTGTACGTGGCGGACGGGGCCGCGATGCCTGGTCCGGTCGGCGCCAACCCGTCGATGACCATCGCGGCGTTCGCCGACCGGCTGGCCGAAAACGCCCTGAGCGTCCCCTGGCCGAGAACAGCCAGCGCGCCGGCACTGCCGAGACCGGCCGCCCGACCGACGCCCAGCGTCAAGAGAGCGAGCATGTCTTGACCACCCGTTCGGCGAGTTCGAATGTCCAGACCAGCCTGTCCGGCCCGGCCGGACCGGCCCCGGCCAGCCCGAGGCGCGGATCCGGTGCGTCCAGCAAGGCCAGTCCTGTCGCCAAGGCCAGTCCTGCTGCCAAGGCCAGCACTGTGAGCAGGACCGGTCCTGCGAGCAAGGCCGGAGGGAACGGCAAGGTCAGCCGGCCGAGCACGACTCGCCGGCCGAGCAAGGCCAGCCCGGTCGGCCCGGCTCCGACCAGCCCGAGGCGCAGGTCCAGTCCGGCTGGCAAGGCCAGCCTGGTCAGCCCGGTCCCGGTCAGCCCGGTCCCGGTCAGCCCGGACGGCCAGTCCGGCGCGGTCGCTGTGCGGTTCACCGAGACGATGCGCGGCTTCTTCGCCTTTGACACGAACGATCCGCAGCGGGGCTACGACCAGGGCCGGGCCGACGGGACGGGGCTGTTGTTCCGGCTCACCATCGAAACCGACGACGTCGACGAGTTCCTCGCGAGCCCCCGGCACCAGGCGGTCGCGAACGGCCATGTCGGATGCGACGCGCTCGGTGGGCGACGGCCGGTCATCGACGGTGAGTTCAACCTGTTCGTGGCCGACGACGGCGCCACCCCCGGCAGCGGCCGTAACGGCGCCCAGCCCCGTGGCGCACAGCGCCGCGGTACCCAGACGCGGCAGCCGTCGCGCAACCGCCGGATGCTCTACCGGCTGCCGTTCACCGACGCCGCCGGTCATCCGCTCACCCTCAACGGCTTCAAGGTGGTCCGGGACGACGTGGGTCTGGACCTGTGGAGCGACACCACGACCCTCTACACCCGGATCTACGCCGGGCACGTCGGCCTTGGGCCGGGCGCCGATCTCACGACCGAGCCTGACGCGCGCGTCGTCGGGGCCGGGATTCTGCGGATCTACCCGCTCGACTTCCTGCGCCAGCTCACGACGTTCCGAGCCGACCCGGCCGGACTCGCCGGACTCGCCGGGCTGGCCCGGTTCGCTCGGTTCTTCCTCGGCGATCTGTGGCGGGTTTACGTCCCGTTCCCGCCAGCCCCGGCGCCCGGCGCCCCCGCATCGCGAGACCTCATGCCGAAGCCGGCGGGCTTTCGATGAGCCGACCCGCTCCACCTCGCCCGAAGGCGGACCGGCCGGCAGAACCCGGCTCCGCCCGGCGGAACCCCGCCACGCCGACCTTCGACGATGTCGTCGAGGTGACCGCGACCGACGGCCTGCCGCTGAACCTGGTCCATCCGCGGCGGGAGCAGCCGCCGACGCGCGGGCCGGTGGTGCTGGTCCACGGCGCGGGCGTGCGCGGCAACGTGTTCCGGGCCCCGGTACGCCGCACGCTGGTCGACGTCCTGCTCGACGCGGGCCACGACGTGTGGCTGGCGAACTGGCGGGCCAGCATTGACCTGCCTGCAACCGACTGGACGTTGGACCAGGCCGCCGTCCACGACCATCCGGCGCTGGTGAAGGCGGTCCTTGAGCGGACCGGTCGGGACAGCTGCCAGGCGGTGGTGCACTGCCAGGGCTCGACCAGCTTCATGATGTCGGCAGCGGCCGGGCTCCTGCCCGAGGTGGAGACGGTCGTCGCGAACGCGGTTGCGCTGCACCCGATCGTCCCCCGGTGGTCCCGGTTCAAGATTTCCCGACTGGCTCCGCTGGTCGCACGGGTGTTCGATGGCATCGACCCGAGGTGGGGCGACGACGCGCCGGGCCCGTTTGAGGCGGCCCTCGTCGGTGTTGTCAAAGCGTTCCACCACGAATGCAATAACGCGGTCTGCCGCATGGTCAGTTTCACCTACGGGACGGGGTTCCCCGCGCTGTGGCGGCACGAGAACCTCAACACCGGCACGCATGCGTGGGTCAGGACCGAATTCGGCCGGGTACCGATGACGTTCTTCGCGCAGATGGCCCGGTGCGTGGCGGCCGGGAGGCTGGTGAGCGTCGACGGGTTCGCTGAACTGCCGGCCGTGTTCGGCGTGGAGCCGCCGACGACCTCGGCCAAGTTCGTGTTTCTCCGCGGCGAACGCAACCAGTGCTTCCTCCCGGAGTCGATGCGTCGGACGTATTCCTACTTCCAGGAGCACCAGCCGGGACGGCACCGGCAGTACTCCTTCCGTGACTACGGCCACCTGGACGTCTTCATGGGCCGCCGGTCCGCTACCGACATCTTTCCGATCATCGCTCGGGAACTGGAGTCAGCATGATTTTCACGCCGCGCCGGGAACGCCGCCGCGCCGGGAACGCCGCCTCGCCGGCCGGCACGCACTCGTCGACGGAATTCCGTTCGTCATGCCGGTGAACTCGCGCACCAGCCCGGCGCTGATGGCGGCTTTCCCGCTCGACGCCGACGCCGCGGCCAACCTGCTACCCGGCGGCGAGGTTCATCCGCTGCGCCTGCCGAACGGGCGCGGTCTGCTCGTCATCACCGTCATCTACTACCGTGATACCGACATCGGCTCCTACATCGAGTTCTCGATCGCCATCGCCTGCACGCATGGGCCCCGGCCGCTGCCCCGGATGCTGACCGGGCTGGCGTTGCTGCCTGACTTCGCGCTCTCCCAGTACGTCGTCGATCTGCCGGTGAGCACGCTGGTTTCGGTGAAGGGCGGCAAAGGCGTCTGGGGAATGCCCAAGCACCAGGCAAACCTGGACTTCAACGTCGAGGATGGGATCATCTCGAGCCAGTACGACATCGACGGCGAGCTGGGTGTCCGGATCGAAATCGACCACCCCGGCGGTCCGCGGCTACCGTTGCGGGCGGCGGGGGTGAACTACTGCGCGTTCCGCGGGATGCTGATGAAGTCCACGGTCCGCTTCGCTTCGCCGGCCTATGTGGGAGCGTTCCGGCGGGCCCGGGCCCACCTTTACATCGGCTACGCGCCGCGGGTACGGTCGCTGCGTTCCCTCGGTATTTCCGGCCGGCCCTTGTTCACTGCCTACCTACCCGACAGCGGCGGCACGCTGGACGATCATTTTGAATCCTGGTTCCTCACCTCGACCGACAATATCACCTTTCGTCCGGAAGGTATGGAGAGCGTCGTCGACCTCGAACCGTCGCAGGAATGGCTCAAGCCGCCGAGCGCCCCGTACGGGCCGGAACAGTGGATTCCCTGATTGACCGGAGGTTTGTCTTCAGTCGTACTCGTCTGTTACCTGTAGGAGCAGGACCATGCCACCGGCCTGACGGGGCAGGCTGCCGTCAGCTCCGGGAACGGGGCAGCGGGCAGCCGGGTTCGCTCGAGCTGCCCGCTCCCCTGCGATCGGGGTGGTGCCTCAGTGGGTGCTTTCGGGGAGGTCGTCGACGCCCAGTTCGGCGAGCAGGAGGGTGCGCAGGCGGTCGAAGGCGGGGTCGGTGCGGCGCCGGGGAGAGGCGACGTCCACGGCGACGTCGAGGGAGAAGCGGCCGGCGGTGAGCACGAGCACCCGGTCGGCGAGCAGGATCGCCTCGTCCACGTCGTGGGTGACGAACAGGACGGCCGGGCGGTGGCGTCGGCACAGCCGCTGGAGCAGGGCGTGCATCCGGATGCGGGTCAGCGCGTCCAGGGCGCCGAACGGCTCGTCGAGCATGAGTAGCTCCGGCTCCCGCACGAGCGCGCGGGCGAGGGCGACCCGCTGGGCCTCGCCGCCGGACAGCGTCACCGGCCAGGACCGCTCCCGCCCGGACAGCCCCACCTCGGCGAGCGCCGCCCGACCGCGCTCGCCCGCGTCCCGGCCGGTCAGGCCAAGCGTGACGTTCGGCAGCAGCCGCCGCCAGGGCAGCAGCCGTGCCTCCTGGAAGACGACCGAGCGGGAGCGGGCGGCGAGCACCTGGCCGTCCACCTCGTGGTCGAAACCGCCGAGGACGCGCAGCAGCGTGCTCTTGCCCGACCCGCTGCGGCCGAGCAGGGCCACGAACTCGCCGGGCGCCACGGTCAGGTCCAACCCGTCGAGCACGACCTGATCGCCGAAGGCTCGGCGCAGCCCGCGCACCCGCACGGCGGCGTCCCCGAACCGGTCCGCGACCGCGGTGCCACCGCCGCTCGCGTCGGATGTCCCGGAGACAGAGGTCCCGGAGACAGAGGTCCGGGAGACAGAGGTCCCGGCCTCGGAGGCTCCCGCGACGGAGGCTGTGGTCAGGTTCCGTCGAAGCCGCGTCGCCATGACAGCAACGTCCTTTCCAACAGACGGACCAGGCCGTCACTGATCAGTCCCAGCAGGCCGTAGATCACCAGGCAGAGCACGATGATGTCGGTGCGGTTCCACGACTGGGCGTTCGTGAGCAGGTAGCCGATCCCGGAGTCGGTGTTGACCTGCTCGGCGAACACCAGCAGCAGCCAGGCGACGCCCATCGCCCACCGCAGCCCGACCAGGAAGCCCGGCGCGGCACCCGGCACCACCACCGAACGGATCAGCCCGAATCGGCCGAGCCCGAAGGTCTGGCCGGCCTCCACCAGCCGGGCGTCGACTCCGCGGATCGCCGCGAAGGTGTTCATGTAGATCGGGAAGGCGACCCCGACGGCGATGAGGAAGATCTTGGCATTCTCGCCGATGCCGATCCACAGGATGATCAACGGGACCAGCGCGATGACCGGGATCGTCCGCAGGAAGTTCATCGCCGAGTCGACCGTGTCCGAGGCGGCCCGAAAGAATCCGGCGACCACCGCGAGGACGAGCCCGGCGGCGACGCCGAACGCGAGCCCCAGCCCGACCCGGTACAGCGAGACGCCGAGGTCGCGGGTGAGGTCGCCACTGCGCCACAGCTCGCGGCCGGCGTCGAGCACCGTGGCGGGTGACGCCAGCGCCCGGTCGCTGACCAGGCCGAGGCCGGTCACCGCCCACCAGGCCAGGAACAGCAGCGCCGGCCCGAGGAACCGTCGCACCTCCACCGGCACGCGCCACCGCCGACCCGCGCGCCGGCGTCCCCCGGTCGGGTCCACCAGCACGATCGGAGCGCGCCCCGCGTCGCCCGACGTGGCCTCGTCGGCTCTGTCGGGTCGGTCGGCTCTGTCGGGTCGGTTGGCTCTGTCGGGTTGTTCAGGTCGGTCGTTCGTGATGGTGCTGCTCGCCGCGACGGTCCTGCCGTCGGCGAGGGTGACGTCGGTCACGCTGTCTGACCTCCCTGTGCGGGCGGAATTCCTGGTCAGGCCGCCGGGAAGGCCTTGGCGAAGGCCGCGGTCAGCTCGGTGGTGAAGCCGCTGTCGAGCTCGTTGTTGACGTCGAGGCCCTTCGGCAGCACGCCGACGCCGCCCAGCAGCCGGGCCTGCACCCGCTGGCTCTCCACGAAGCCGGGGGAGACGGGCCGGTAGCGGCTGTCGGGGATCGAGTCGAAGTACCGCCGCGCCGCGACCGGATCCTGCTTGAGCTGGTCGACGTAGTACTTCTGCACCCAGGTGGCGGCGTTCGCCTTCGGCCAGGCGGACGCCCGCGACAGCCGCAGCACGAAGTCACGTACCGCCGCCCGCTTCGCCGGGTCCTTCAGCGCCGCCTTCGACGCGAGCAGCACCGAGTAGACGGGCAGCTGGCGCGTCTGGATCTCATACGACCCGGGTGCCTGGCGGGCGACGCCGGCCGTGTACATCCGCGTGTAGACGATCGCGTCGACCTTCCCGCCGGCGAGCGTCGTGGTCAGGCTGGTCACCGGCACGTTGACCGGGGTGATGTCCTTCTGGTCCAGCCCGACGGCGTCGAGCTGGTTGAGCAGGTAGCCGTGCAGCGAGGTCCCGACGGTGAACGCCACCCGCCTGCCCTTGAGATCGGCCGGTGTCCGGATGCCGGAGCCGGCGCGCGCGATGATCGTCTGGGTGTTGACGGGGCTCTCCTGCACGGCGACCGCCACGGCGCCGGCGCCGGCCGCGTTCGCGAACAGCACCGGCGTGTCACCCATGAAGCCGACGTCGAGGCGTCCCGCGCTGAACGCGGCGTTCATGTGCGGGCCGTCGGCGAACGTGCTGTACGACAGCCCGTAGGGCGTGCCCCGGTCGGCGCCGGACAACGACAGCGGGAGCTGCACGACCTTGCTCTGGTCGCCGATGCGCAGAGTGACCCGGCCGGGGGCGGACGACGCCGCGCCGCCACCCCCGCCACTCCCGCTGCCGTCGCCACTCCCGCCGCCGTCGCCGCAGGCGGCCAGCAGCACCGCGACCAGCGCGGCGACGCCAGCGAGCAGGAGGGATGGACGCCGCATGCGCGGTCGTCGTTGGCGCATCGGAAATACTCCCTGTCGGTCTGTCGGTCGTCGCACGGGAGACGAGCGGCGCGTGGGAAGCGAACGGGTGGGGCGGCCGGCCGCGGGGAGGTGGCCCCGCGGCCGGCGATGGTTCGGAACCTCAGGAACCGAGGAAGGGCTCGCCCGCGACGAGCTCGGACTGGCGGCCGTCCACGCCGACAGGCACCTCACCCTCGAGGGTCACCCGGTACAGCACCCGGTCGAAGTCGAGGTGGCCGAGGTCGGACGGGCCGAGGTGAGCGGTCGCCCGGTTGTCCCAGAACGCGACGTCCCCGGGGTTCCACTTGAAGCGGACGGTGAACTCGGCGCGGGAGATCTGGTCGTAGAAGAGGTCGAGGATCTGCCGGCTCTGCTTCGGCGAGAAGCCGACGATCTGGCCTTCCTTCGCGGTGAAACTGGGGCTGACGAACAGGGCCCGCTCGCCGGTCTCCGGGTGCACCCGCACCACGGGATGAACCGCCACCAGCGGGTTCGCGGCAACCTTGCGGCCGTAGTCGCTGTCGACGGGGAAGTTGCCGAAGCTGTGCCGGGCCCGCAGGCCGTCGGCGAGGTCGCGCAGCGGCTCGGGCAGGGCCTCGTAGGCGGCGACCAGGTTCGTCCAGGCGGTGTCACCGCCGTAGGGCGGGATGATGTCGCCGCGCAGGATGGAGCCGGCCGGCGGGTTCACCAGGGCGGTGACGTCGGTGTGCCAGCCGTTGTCGTAGGTGGCCTTCCGCTTGCCGAAGTACTTCTCGTAACGACGGCTGTCGATCGGCAGGATCTCCGGGAAGCCCGCCGGCGGGGCGTCCTCATGCGGATGCGCGGGGGTGAGCCGGCCGAAACGGCGGCCGAACGCCACCTGCTGGGCGTGGTCGATGTGCTGGTCGCGGAAGAACACGACCTTCCACTGGTGCAGCGCCGCGCGGATCTCGGCCACGGCCGCGTCGTCGAGGTCCGCGCGCAGGTCGATGCCGTGGATCTCGGCGCCGGTGTGGCCGGAGAGGGGGCGAACATCTATGCCGAGAGCGGGTGTGGTGCTGGTCATCCTGCGTTCCTCCCGGGATGGGGAAAGGGCGGAGTGGGTTCCGAGCGGGGGGTGCTGGCAGGCTTCCGGTGCGTCCGGGCGCGGCGAATCGACCGACACCTGGAAAGGTCGGAAAGAAGCGCGGGAAGAGCCCGGGAAGAAACGATCGGAAGCCGTGGAGGTATCGCTGGGAGGGCGCGCGTAAGCCGCACCCTCGCGCGCCGCGGAGCAGAACATCGAACCGCGGTCGAGGAATGCGATGTGAACGCGTCGTCAGCGCGATGTGAAAGAGCGGGAGAGATCCCGCGTCAACATCGCCGGCAGCGCCGTCCGGTGGGCGGATGAATATCCGCGCCGCTGCCTTCGGTGTCGTTCACGGGTTAATCGTCGACCATCCGGTCCCAGGTCGTCAATGTTTGGCGTCCGGTTGGAACTAATTGCTCGCGCGGGTGAGCGGCGCGGTCCGCCGCGGGGGTGCGGCGGCGGTCTGCGTCCACGCTCTGTGGGCTGCGGTGGACCGCGTGCAGGACCGTCGCGGCCGCCGCGACGGCGAGCACGTCGGGTCCGAAGCTGCTCGGCAGGACCGCGCGCGCCGGCGCCGCGTGCACCCGGGAGTGCGCCGCGATCTCGGCGTGCAGGTCGTCGCGCAGCTCGGGGAGCAGCATCACCGCGGCCTCGGTGAGGACCACCAGCTCCGGGTCCATCACGTCGACGAGCTGTGCGACCAGCCGTCCCACCGCGCGCACCCGCTCGCGGAACAGCGCCACGGCCCGCCGGTCGCCGGCCGCCGCGACGGCGGCGAGCGTCTGGATGTCCGGCACCGTGATGATCCCCTCGTCGAGGGCGCGGCGTAGCAGGGTCCGCTCGGACAGGGCCGCCTGCGCGCAGCCGGCGCGTCCGCACTCGCAGGCCTGCGTGCTGTCGGCGAGGCGAAGATGGGCGATGCCGCCGGCGGCGGCGTGCGGTCCCACGTGCACGATGCCGTCGGTGGCGAACGCGGCGTCGACGACGTTGCCGACGAACAGCTGCAGCAGGCTGCGGCGGGCCCGCGGGTCCCCGAAGAGGATCTCCGCCTGGGCCAGCGCCCGTGCATGGCCGTCGACGTGCACCCGCAGTCCGGTGGCCGGGGCCAGCAGTTCACGCACCGGGACGTCGTGCCAGTCCAGCGGCTCATGCTCGATCACCCGGCCACGCCGCGGGTCGACCCGACCGCCGGTCACGACACCCAGCCCGAGCACCTGGTTTCCCCGGGCGTGACGGGCGAGGAAGCCGGGCAACCGTCGACCGATCATGTCAAGTACCGCCCGCGCGTCGCCCGACCTGGGCAGCCGTTCCTGGGCGACGACGTGGCCGCGCAGGTCCACCAGGCCGAACGTCACATACGGCACGGCGATGTGCACGCCGCAGGCGACGTGGTGGCGGGTGTCCACGTCGAGCGGGGTGTGCGGCCGCCCGGCCCGCGGGGCCAGCGAGCTCGCCGGCAGCTCTCGCAGCAGTCCCAGCGAGATCAGGCCGGCCGTCTGCCGGGACACCGCTGCCGGACTGAGTCCGGTGGCCCGCCCGATCGCGGTCCGGGCGACCGGCCCGTGGTCGAGCACCGTCCGCAGGATCGCCGCCGCGGGCGAGGTGCCGTCCCGTCCGGACGACCCAGGGGTGCTGGGAGCACCGGGGGGCCGGGAGGGAACGGACGGGCCGCGGGCTATGGACGTGCTGTGAGGGACGGACACGGAGACCTCCTCGCGTCACGTGCGGCGCGCCGTGGGACCGCCGGGGCGGCGTGGGTGCGCGGCACGCCCGGGACCCGCGGGGGGCCGCGTCCCGGTGGCTGAGCTGGGCGGGCGTCGCGGCGCGGGTGACACTGCCCGCGCCCGGGCCGGGCGGTGGTGATGACGGCTCGCGCACGTACCTCGGGACAGCGGGTGGGCGCCGGCGGCTCAGCCGCGGGTGGTGCCACCTGCCATGTCCGACCGGAGGGCACGCCGGCATGGCCGGTCGGAGCGGCTCGGCAGGGCGGCTCCCGAGGTCGCGAGGATCAGCGGGAACTCGGACAGAGCGCGCTCGCGACGCGGTGGAGGTCAATGTGCGCGCGGCAGACCAGGAGAAGGCGCCGGCTCATGAAGCTGACGGTAGATACCACCTTGGGGGATGTCAACCAAGACGACCGGGATGGTGATGCACCTCGCGGGAGAACCGCAGGTCGCGGCGAGTGGTCAGCCGGTGTTGCGCAGGCCGGCCGCGATGCCGTTGATGGTCAGCAGCAGGGCACGGCGCAGCTTCGGGTCGACGTCGGTCCCGGCCGCGCGGGCGCGGGCGAGCAACGAGATCTGCAGCGCGTGCAGCGGAGCCAGATAGGCGTCACGGACCTCGAGGGTGTGGCGCAGCGTGGTCGCGTTCTCCAGCAGTTCCCCCTGTCCGGTCACGGCGAGCACCTCGGTGACGGTGCGGGCGTGCTCGGCCCGGATCGCCGCGAAGATCGCCGCGCCGTCCGAGCCGACCAGGGTCGTCACGTAGCGCTCGGCGATGGCGAGGTCCGACTTGGCCAGCGTCATCTGCACGTTGCCGAGGAACGTCCGGAAGAAGTGCCACGAGCGGTACATCTCGGCGAGCGTGTCGCCGGCCCCCGCGGCCCGGGCGGCGGCCAGGCCCGTCCCGACGCCGAACCAGCCGGGCAGGATGATCCGGGACTGTGTCCAGCCGAACACCCACGGGATCGCCCGCAGGTCGGCGAGGCCGCCGGAGCCGCCGGGCCGCCGCGACGGCCGCGAGCCGATGTTGAGGTTGCCGAGCTCCTCCACCGGCGTGGCGGCCAGGAAGAACGGCACCAGCGCCGGATCGCCGACGAACGCCTGATAGGCGGCGCGGGCCGAGTCGGCGACCGCCTGCATCGTCTCGTCCCAGCCGGCGAGCACCGCCGAGGACTGCCGGGACGACCGGTGCAGGATCGACGCCTCGATCACCGCGGACAGCGCGATCTCCAGGTTGTGGCGGGCGAGGCTCGGCAGCGTGTACTTGTCCGAGATCACCTCACCCTGCTCGGTCACCTTGATCGAGCCGTCCAGGGTGCCGAACGGCTGCGCCATGATCGCCTCGCCGGTCGGGCCGCCGCCGCGGCCCACCGAGCCGCCGCGGCCGTGGAACAGCCGCAGCACCACGCCATGGCGGCGGGCGGCGTCACGCAGCTCCCGCTGCGCCTTGTGGATCTCCCACTGGGACGCGGTGATCCCCGCGTCCTTGGACGAGTCCGAGTAGCCGAGCATGACCTCCTGCACGTCGCCGCGCGCCCGCACCAGCGAGCGGTAGGACGGGTCGGCCAGCATCCCGTCGAGCAGGCCGCCGGCGGCCCGCAGCTCGGCGACCGTCTCGAACAGCGGGACGAAGCCGATCCGCGCCCAGGCGGGACGCCCGCCGACGCCGACCCCGACCAGCCCCGCCTCCCGGGCGAGCACCACCACGGCGAGGATGTCGTCGACATCCCTGGTCATCGACACGATGTAGCTCTCGATGACGTCCGCGCCGAAGCGGTCGAGCGCCGCGCGGATCGTGCGCATCAGCTCGAGCGTGCCCCGCGGCTCGTCGGGCAGCGGCGGCGGCGCGCTGCCCAGCAGGGGGCGCCGCCGCGCCAGCTCCCCGGACAGCAGGACGCGCCGGTCGGCCCGGGTCAGCTCGGCGTAGGGGGCGTCGAGCTCGCCGACCTGGTCGTAGATCGCGGCCAGGGTGGCATGGTGCTTGTCGGCGTGCTCGCGGATGTCCAGCGTCGCCAGCGCCAGCCCCATCGCCCGGGCGGTGCGGATGACCCGCAGCAGCTCGCCGTTGGCCACGAGGATGCCGTCGCGGGCGGCGAGCGACGCGCGCATCACCGCCAGATCGTCGAGCAGGCCGGCGAGGCCCGCGTAGTCGCGGCCCGGGACATGGGCGGTGCCGGCGGCCAGCCGCTCCCGGGTCCCGGCCAGGCGCGCCAGGATGTAGCTGCACTTGAGCCGGTACGGCTCCTCCGCGTTCAACCGGACGAACCGGTCGTACACCTCCGGCAGCACCTCGCGGTCGGCGGCGAGCGAGTCGACCAGATCGTCACTTACTCCCACCACCCTGGTGGACGCGGTCAGCTCCGTGATCAGCCGTTCGACGGACGCCGTCAGCAGCCGGATGCCGAACTCGTGCTGAAGGGTGAGCACCTCCAGGGTGACCGCCGGCGTCACATTCGGGTTGCCGTCGCGGTCACCGCCCGCCCACGAGCCGAACCGCAGCGGCCGCGCGTCGGCGGGCAGCGTGATCCCGACCCGGCCGAACGCCAGATCGAGCTCCTCCAGCAGGTCGGGCAGCACCTCGGAGGCGATCAGCTCCAGGTAGTAGGCCGCCGAGCGGGCCTCGTCGGCGGGCTTGGGCCGCTCCACCCGCAGCTCGTCGGTCTGCCAGAGCACGTCGACCATCTCGGCGAGCCGCCGGGCGATGCGCTCCCGCTCGGCCGGCCCGGGTCGCGCGCCGGCGACCGTGCCGGAGACCGTGCCGGACACGTCGGCGTCGCCGGGGCCGCCCAGGCCGCCCAGGCCGCTGGGGCCGTCGGGGCTGTCGGCGTCGAGCAGGTCGGCGATGCGCCGCAACGTGTCGAGCACCGAGCGGCGGCTGGCCTCCGTCGGATGGGCGGTGAACACCGGGCGCAGCTGGAGGCGCCCGGCGATGTCGGCGGCCAGGGACCGGTCGAGGGTGCCGGCGTCGAGCGCCTCGCCCATCCGGTCGAACGTCTCGGCCAGCGCGCCGCGGGCCCGGTCGGACAGCTCCCGCGAGCGATGCAGCTGCTCAGTGATGTTGGCGAGCTGGAAGTAGGCGGTGAACGCGCGGGCGAGCACGATCGCCGTCGGGTCGTCCACCCCCGCCAGCAGGCGGGCGAGCTGCGCGCCGTTGTCCGGCCGGCGGGCCAGCGCCCGCACCTGCTCGACGAGTGCGAGCGTCTCGGCGCCCTCGTGCCGGGTGAGCGCCTGGCCGAGCAGGTCACCGAGACGGCGTACGCCGGCGCGTACCGCCGCGTGCCGCACGTCGGAGGAAACCCCGCCGGCGAAGGCACCCGGGTCCGGCCCGAGGCTGGCCTGGGTCACCGTCGCGCTGTGTTCGGTCGTCACGCCGCCTCCGGGGGAAGCCGTTGCACCGGTCACCGGACGCGGCGACCACGTTGTCGCCGGTGTCGCCGGGCGCTGGTAGCCGCGGCGTCGCGGCCTAGTCTGCCCACTTCCCGAGTGGTTGCCTACGGCGCGGGAATGTGGGAAGGCCGACGCCGCCGGTCAGCTGACGCCGCCGGTCAGCCGACGCCGCCGGTCAGCCGACGAGGACGATCAGCGGGGGCGCGGCGAGGACGACGACGGCCGCCAGGTACGCGCACGACGGCTGCCACCAGTGCACCACTGGAGGGTCAAGAAGCCGGGAGATCCGGGAGACGACCGGATTGGCCGTGCCGGGCCGTGGCCCGGACGCGACCGCCGCCGTCTCCTTGACCGAGGCCACGCCCGGGGCCGGCCCGGCAGCCATGAATCCGGCCGGTGGCCGAACCGCCGGCAGGGCCGCGATCAGCATCGGGGACGTCGACGCCGACGTCGACGGGCGCGTCGGCACGGTGACCGTGCCCGTGCCGGGGGCCTGGGCGGAGGCCGTGGCCTCGCCAGGGCCGTTGATGCCGAGCGCGCCGGCTGGCACGGGGGCCCTCGCGACGCCGAGACGGGCCAGCGCGCGGGCCAGCGCGCGGCGGCTGGAGCGGCGGGCGGCCGCGTCGTCGGCGAGCATCTCCACCAGTAACGACACCGCCGCCGTCGCCTCCCGGGCCGGGCGTAGGAAGGGGAAGGTGCGCTCCCAGGCGACGAACGGTTGGATGACCAGGTCGTGCCGGCCGGCGACGTGTGCCGCCTCATGGGCGAGCACCGCGTCCAACTCGGCGGCGTCGAGGGTGTTCAGCAGCCCGCGGGACACGACGACCCGGGCGTGGCGCACCCCCGGCACGCAGTACGCCACGGCGATCGGATGGTCGAGGATGCGCAACCCGATGTTGGCGCGGTCACGGTGCTCGCACAGACAGCAGCCACCGGGGATCGTCCCGCCAACGCCGCGGCCGGACGCTCCGCCCCGCTGGTCGCCGCTCTGCTGGTCGCCGCCGTGATGGTCGTGGGCCTCGGGGGTGTCGTGGCCGCGGTGGCGGCGGCCGGCGAGGTCCACGAGGTGCCGGTGCCGATGCCGTTCGCGCAGGGTGGCGGTGGTGGACGCGGCGAGCACGCCGAACAGCCGGCCGGCCAGGGCGGTCGCCACCGCGAGACCGACGAGGTTGATCCAGCTCAGACCGTCGAGCGGTACGCCCGCCGCGATGTTGCCGACATGGTCGACGATCGCGGACGGGGTGCTGGTGGACAGGGGCGAGACGGTGAAGGCGATGGCCGCGAGGAGGGCGGAGACGCCGCCGGCCAGGCCGATCGCCTGCCAGAGCACGATGGCCGCCCGGGGGCAGCGGTGCGGCCAGCGCGCGGCGGCCAGCAGGCGTGGTGCCGGCCACGCCAGCACGCCCGCGAACAGCGCGAGAAGGGCCGCGGTCGTCATCTCGTGGCCAACGCTACCTCTGGCCGGGCGGAATCTGAACCGATCGGGCGGAGCCCGTCGTCACTGCACCGGGCCGTCGGGCAGTGCCACATCGCCCGACCGCGCCGAGCCGTCGGGACGAACGGGACCGTCCCCGAGGGGCGGTGCCGGCTCGTCCGGGTCGACGGATCCGGCCGCCGCCGGCTCCAGCGCCCGCCGCAGGATCTCCGCCTCCTCGGCGGAGACCGAGCCGACGAACCGGACCAGCGCCGATCCACGGTCATCCGCGGTGCCCAGCGCCTCCATCATCGCCTCGGCGACGACGGCCTCCCGGCTGTCGGCCGCCGCGTAGCGATGCGCACGCGCGGCCCGCTGCCGGCGGACGAATCCCTTGCGTTCCAGTCGCTCAAGCACGGTCAGCACGGTGGTGTACGCGAGATCGCGCTCGTGGTCGAGGCGGGCAGCCACTTCGCGGGCCGTCAACCACCCGTCGATGGACCACGCGTCACTGGACCACAACACGTCCATGACCGACCGTTCGAGGTCACCCAGGCGCGCCATGAGTCAATCCTACGTCGCGTAGAAGTTCTGTGCTGCCGATCCGGCGATGCGGACGGGGAAGTGTGGGTCACAGTCAGCCAACCACGGTGTTCGCCGGGTCTCGGACGGTGGCGGCCGGCGCGCGGGCCCGGCGCGGCGACGCTCGGAGTCGGCGAGGTCACGCCCTGACGTGGCTCGAAGGTGTGGGCGCGAGGGCGAGGCGCTGGCCCGCCCCGGTGATCCGGGCCGCGCCGGGGCGCCGCGCCGGGTGCCGCCGCGGACGCCCGACCGGCACTGCCCGGCACGCACTCGCGGGCGCCGGGCGGGACCTTTCGCCCGGCCCGTCCCGGTGCCGCCCGGACCTTGCGCCCGGATGGCGTCCGGACCGTGCGCCCGGGCCTTGCGTCCGGACATTGTGGGCCGGGTGTCGGCGGCCCTTTTCGGCATACCGGCGACGGGATACCCGGGCCCCCGAGGAATTCTTGACCCGTTGGTAATACTGCAATCCGGGACGAGCGGCCCGCGGCCGGGTGACATTCTTCTCGGCCGCGTCGGCCCGCGGTCTTTCCGGTGCGGCCGCGATGCCCGTTGGTGCCGTTCGGGGGCCGGTGATTTCCGAGGTCCGCGGCGGTTGGCCAGAATCACATCCGGCGGTCGAGCAAAAACGCCGCCGCAGCGCGTATGCACTGTGAGGGGACGCGGGATGCACCGTCCCACCGGCCGTCGTCGCGCATGTCGTCGACCTCACGATCTCGCGGCGGACGACCGGATCCCCTGTTACGTACCTTGGGACCTTCTACGTGGGGTAGAAGGTCGGCTGAATCCCGGCCGATTATCTTCCCGCGGTCCATCGAAGGAGCCGTGCGCATGGTTCTCGCCGCCGACGCCGTCGACCTCGCTCGTGCCCAGACGGCGTTCTCCCTCGCGTTCCATATCTGCTTCGCCGTGTTCGGCGTCGGACTGCCATGGATGCTGATCTACACCGAGTGGCGGTGGCTCAGGACCGGTGACCCGATCTGGCTCGCGCTGACGAAGAAGTGGTCGCGCGCCTTCGCCGTGCTCTTCGCGGTGGGGGCCGTCTCGGGAACGGCGCTGTCGTTCGAGTTCGGGCTGCTCTGGCCCGCGTTCATGTCCAAGTACGGCGGTGCCCTCGGGTTGTCGTTCACGCTGGAGGGTTTCGCCTTCTTCACCGAGGCGATCTTCGTCGGGATGTACCTGTACGGCTGGAAGCGGCTGTCCGCCCGGGCTCACTGGCTGACGCTCTGGCCGATCGCGATCTCCGGCACGCTGTCGACGCTGTTCATCATCACGGTCAACGCCTGGATGAACGTGCCCCGCGGCATCGTCGAGCGCGCCGGACAGGTCGTCGAGGAGAAGCCGCTCGCCCCGTTCACCAGCCCTTCGTTCCCACCGCAGGTCGTACACATGCTGCTCGCCGCGCTGATGTGCGCCGGCGGCATGGTCGCGGCCATCTACGCCGTCGGCATGCTGCGCGGGCGCCGCGACACCTACCACCAGCGTGGTCTCGGCGTCGGCCTCGCCGTCGTGCTCGCCTGCGCGCCGCTGCAGCTCGTCGCCGGTGACCTGGCCGGCCGCAGCGCCGGCGACCACCAGCCCTACAAGCTCGCCGCGATGGAGGGGCTCTACCACACCGGTTCGAACGCGCCCTTCACGCTCGGCGGAATCTACGACGACAAGACCGGGGAGGTCCGGTACGGCCTGGAGATCCCCGGCATGCTCTCGCTGCTGGAGGGTTTCAGCACGAAGCATGTGATCACCGGCCTGGACGCGGCGCCTCCGGACGAGCGGCCCGACGGCACGCTCGTGCACGGCGCGTTCACCGTGATGATCGTCGCCGGTTCCGCGCTGATCGGGCTGTCGCTGCTCACCGGCGTCGCCGTCGTGCGCCGGCGCCGGCGCGGCGAGACACCGCTGCTGCCGACCGGTCGCGGCTGGCTGCTCGCCGCGGCCTGCAGCGGCCCCGCGGCGATGCTCGCGATGCTCACCGGCTGGGAGGTCACCGAGGGTGGCCGGCAGCCGTGGATCGTCGGCGGCCACATGCGGGTCGTCGACGCCGTCACCGGTGGCGACGCCGCCGCGCCGATGTTCGCCGGCACCCTCGTGCTGTACCTGAGCCTCGCCGGTGCGCTGATCCTCATCCTGCGCCGAATGGCGACCGGTGGCCCCAGCGGCGAGCAGTTCGTGACGGGCCGGCCGACCGGTCCGTCGGCTCCCGACGCGCCCCGCCCCCGCGACGGCGGCCCCGGTACCCGCGACTCCGGCCCGCTCCAGGGCGACGGCGACGGCACCGGCGCGGACGGCAGCGGCGGCACGGACGGTGACGACGACGCGGGTGACGACGAGTCCGGAACCAGACGGTCCGCGCCCGCCGCCGCGTACGACGACCCGGCCGCCGTCTACGACCCCGCCGCCGAGCCGGCCGCCTGGTACACGTCCCACCTGGAACCGGTCGGCGACCAGGACCAGCCGGGCGTTCCGGTGGCCGTGCTGCGTCCCGGCCGTCGCCCGGCCAGCACCTCCGGTACCCCGACGTCCACCGACCCCCGGGACCCGGCCACCACCCGCACGCGTGCCGGCGCTCCCGCTCCCGCCGGCACCCCCTCGCGTTCCGCGGAACGCGCCGCGCGCGCCGGCCACCCCGCCGGCGCCAACGCGCGTTCCGCGCAACGCCGCTCCCCGGCCGATCGGGGCGCGAGCGGCACCGACGTTCCGGCGATCCCACGGCCACGCTCCGAGCCGCATCAGATCGGCTGGTCGGGGCTGTTCGGCCGCCGCCCCACGGGCCGCCACTCCGGCCACCGGCAGCCCGGCCCCGGTACCGGGTCTGGCTCCAGCTCGGGTCAGCCGAACTCCGCTCAGCCGAACTCCGGTCAGCCCGGCGGCGGGCAGGTCGGTGATCGGAACACTCGTGGGCGCCACTCCGGGGGACGCCATGCCGTCAGTCGGCATGCCATCACCGGGCGGCGGCCCGACGCGGCCGCGCCCGGCACTCGTCGCACTGATCGGGGGGACACCCGATGACCGCCGCGGATCTGCTGCTCGTCGTCATGGTGATCGGACTGACCGCCTACGCGCTGCTCGGCGGCGCCGACTTCGGCGGGGGAGTGTGGGACCTGCTCGCCCGCGGGCCGCACGCGCGTGACCAGCGCCGGCTGATCTCGGCGTCGATCGGCCCGGTGTGGGAGGCCAACCACGTCTGGCTCGTGTTCATCGTCGTCGCCCTGTTCAGCGGATTCCCGCCCGCGTACGGGCTGGTCGGGTCGTCACTGGAGATCCCGCTGGCGGCGGCCCTGGTCGGCATCGTGCTGCGCGGCGCCGCGTACGTCTACCGCGCCTACGGCGCCGGCGCCGCCGGGCCGGATCACTGGTGGGGGCATGTGTTCGCGGTGTCGTCGGTGATCACGCCGTTCGCCCTCGGGGTGACCGGCGCGGCGCTGGCCAGCGGCCAGGTGTCTCCCGATGATCCCCTCGAACCGCTGCGCAGCACGTTCGGCATCGGCTGCGGGCTGTTCGCGGTCGCCGCGACGGCGTTCCTCGCCGCCGTCTACCTGTGCCGGGACGCCGCCGCGTCGCCGGCGACCGAACACCTGGTGGAGGACTTCCGCCGCCGGGCGGCCGGTGGCGCCGTGGCGTGCGGCCTGCTCGCCCTGGTCCTGCTGCCGCTGTTCTGGGACCAGGCGCCCGAGGTCGCGCACCGGTTCGGGGAGCGGTCGGTGCCGCTGGTCGCGCTGTCCGCCGTCGGCGGGGTCGGCACGCTGATCGCTCTGGCCCGCGGTCAGTTCGTCGTCGCCCGGCTCGCCGCGGGGCTGGCGGTCGGCGGGGTGCTCTGGGGCTGGGCCATCGCCCAGTATCCGGACCTCGTGGTCGGACAGGTCACGGTCGCCGCCGCCGCCGCGCCGACGACGAACATCCACGCGATGCTCTACGCGGTCGCCGGCGGCCTGGTCATCGTGCTGCCACCGATGATCGTCCTGTACCGCCTGTTCACCCGGCCCGAGCCGGTCGACTGAGCCCAGCGGACTGAACTGGTCGGGGTGAGGGGGCACCCCGACCGTCCGCGACCGTGGGCTACCGTCGAGTGGTGACGGACGCCGTGACCGCCTCGACCGCGGCGGACGGCCCGGCCGCCGACGGTCCGGCCGCGGGCCGTGCCACCGCCGGCCGTGCTGCCGGCGGCGCCCTCACCGGCGGTCGGCCCGTGGTCGCCGCGGGTGGTGCGGAGCCGTTGACGCGGCGTCAGCTCGGCGCGGAGATCGCGCTGGTGCTGGGGTTGTCGTTCGCCGCGTCGGCCCTCTACGCGGTCATCCGCTATATCGGCGTGCTCACCCGTCCCGGGCCGGTGCGCGCCCAGGTCGCCCGGCTCAACAGCTCAGCGGCGCCCGGGCGGCCCTGGCTCGACCTCGCCCTGCAGCTCGCCGACCTGCTCACCGGGGTGATGCCCGTCCTGCTGGTCGTGTACCTGCTGGCCCGGCACGGCGGCGGGCGCCGGGCGATCGGCCTGGACGGTCGGTCGCCCGGCGCCGACGCCGCCCGCGGCGGACTGCTCGCCGCGGGGGTCGGCGGGATCGGCCTCGGCTTCTACCTGCTGGCCTGGCACAGCGGCGCGAACCTCACCGTCGCGCCGTCCGGCCTGCCGGACGTGTGGTGGCGGGTGCCCGTGCTGGTGCTCAGCGCCTGGCAGAACGGGCTGGCCGAGGAGGTCATCGTCACCGGCTACCTGCTGGTGCGGCTGAACGAACTCGGCGTGCGGCCCGGCCGGGCGCTGCTGGCCAGTTCCCTGCTGCGCGGCTCCTACCACCTGTACCAGGGGCTGGGCGGGTTCGCCGGCAATGTGGCGATGGGGCTGCTGTTCGCGCGGCTGTTCCAGCGAGGCGGCCGGACGCTGCCGCTGGTGATCGCGCACAGCCTGATCGACACGGTGGCCTTCGTCGGGTATGTGGTTCTCGTCGGGAACGTCTCCTGGATTCCAGCTCCGCGCTAACGTAAACGGCCGGAGTACTCGCGTCGTCCATCCGGTGTCCAGTCCTCGTCTCCCTGGTGTTCTGGGTGGCGGGTTGGGTGCGCGGACGGTGTGGCGCGGGTGGTGAGGAGGCGGGGCGGATGGCCACCGGAGTCCGTGAGATCGAACGCAAGTACGCCGTCGAGCCGACGTTCGTGCTGCCGCGGCTGGGCGAGATCGCCGGCGTCGTGACGGCGCGCACCCGGCGCACGGTCAGCCTGGAGGCCATCTACTACGACACCGACGACCTGCGTCTCGCCCGCAACCGGATCACCCTGCGCCGGCGTACCGGCGGGGCCGACGCCGGCTGGCACCTGAAGCTGCCGGTCCGGGTCGGCGAGCGCGACGAGCTGCGGCTGCCGCTCGACGCCGACGCCGACGCCGACGCGATCGAGATCGCCGAGGGGCACCGGCACACGCCGCCGACCGAGTTCGTCGACCTGGTCGCCGTACACCTGCGCGGCGCCGAGCTGCTCCCGGTTGCTCGGCTGCGCACGCTGCGCACCGCCCGCCGGTTGCGCGACGCCACCGGCACCGACCTCGCCGAGGTCGTCGACGACCAGGTCTCCGCCCAGACGCTGGGCGCCTCGACGACGGTCAGCAGCTGGCGGGAGATCGAGGTCGAGCTGGTCGACGGCCGCCCCGACGTGCTCGACGAGGTCGGCGAGCTGCTGCTCGCGGCCGGCGCGGTCGCCGCGGCCGACTCGTCCAAGCTCGGCCGGCTGCTCGGGCCGCTGATCGCCGCCGGCCCCGGCCCGGACGTGCCCGCCCCGCCGCGCCGCCCGCGCCGGCGCAAGCCGGCCGGCGATGTCGTGCGCGCCTACCTCATCGACCAGGTCCGGGCGCTGCTCGCGGCCGATCCCCGGGTCCGGCTCGACGAGCCGGAGGCCGTGCACCGGATGCGGGTCGCCTGCCGGCGGGCCCGCAGCGCGCTGCGGATCTTCGCGCCGCTGTTCCCGGCGAAGGCGGTCGCCCATCTGGACGGCGAGCTGCGGGACCTCGCCGGGGCGCTGTCCGCCGCCCGGGACGCCGAGGTGCAGATCGCCTACTTCGACGGGCGCGTGGCGCGGCTTCCCGCCGAGCTCGTCGCCGGCCCGGTACACGAGACGGTCACCGCGCATCTCGGCACGGGCCTCGCGGCCGGGCGCGAGCAGGCGCTCGTGATGCTGCGCAGCGAGCGGTACTTCGCCCTCGTCGACAGCCTGCTCGACCTCGTGCGCTCGCCCTGGCGGGGACTGGCCGCCCGACCGGCCGGCACCGTGCTGCCCGGGCTGGTGGCGGCGGCGGACCGGCGACTGGCCCGCAAGGTCGCGGCGGCGGCGGCGCTGCCCGTCGGCCCGGAACGCGACGAGCTGCTGCACGTGGCCCGCAAGCAGGCCAAGCGGCTGCGGTACGCGGCCGAGATCGTCACCCCGCTGTACGGCGAGGCGGCCACCGCCCTGGCGGGGCAGGCCGAGCGGGCCCAGGAGCTGCTGGGTATCCATCAGGACGCGGCGGTCGCCCGGGCGCTGCTACGGGACTGGGGCGTTGCCGCCCAGGCGCAGGGCGATCCGGCGGCGTTCACCCTCGGGGTGCTGCTCGGGCTGGAGGAATGCCGCGGCCGGCTCGCCGAGCGGGACTTCTTCGACGTCTGGCCGGAGATCTCCGGGCGCCGGTACCGCCGCTGGCTCGGCTGACGCGGGGTCACGTACCCGGCAGACTGGTGGACGACGGGTAACTGTCCATGTTCACCTGGTGACATCCGGTGCGTTGTGGGCTCGGCCGTGGTCGGAGAGAAAGTCTTCAACAGATCACCCGTCCGGGTGCCACGTCCGGGCCACCGCCGGGCCGGCGTGCGGCGCGGCCCGGTCGGGCCTGGAAATCCCCTGCCAGCTCGATGGATTGCGGGACGGTGCCGCCCGAGGTGCCCGGGATGGGAGCGGCGGCGTTGTTCTGTTACCGGGGCATGAAGTGGACTTCCTTGCTCGGAGGACTCCCGCGAACGCCTCCGTCCGTGTAGCGTCGTCCTTGGCCGGAGTTCGCCGGTTCGCGGCTCAACCGAGACGCGGCGGAACAGCGCCAGGATCTCTTGTGGCTTCCTGGCGTTCGGTCCGGGGCCCGCGCGGTGCGGGTCCTGACTGCACCAGCAGGGAGAACGGCACGTGGCTCAGGGCACGGTGAAGTGGTTCAACTCGGAGAAGGGCTTCGGCTTCATCTCCGTGGACGGCGGCGGTTCCGACGTCTTCGTCCACTACAGCGCGATTGACATGGACGGATACAAGGCACTTGAGGAGGGCCAGCGGGTCGAGTTCCAGGTGACCCAGGGTCAGAAGGGTCCGCAGGCCGACGCCGTCCGCGTCGTCTGAGCCACGAGAGACTTCACGGTCAGCCCGCCCAACGGGTGTCCCGCTGGGCGGGCTGACCGCGTCTGTGCACCTTCCGTCACGGAGCCGGTTCGCACCCCCTCGCGGCCCGATCGTGACGGAACCCTCCGGCTTCCGGTTGCGCCGGACAGTTCCGGAGATGGTGATCTCGCGGCATCCGATCGGGAATTGTGATCCCGGGCTCGGTGGGGCCGGCTCGTCTTCCGGTGCTCCGCCGGCTATTCGTCGATCAGCGCGATATCGCTGGCGGCGGCCGGGATGCTAGCTGTTCGTGCAATCACCGGTAAGGGTCTTTTGGTTCTTCCGGTGCTTGTTCTCGGCCCTTCGGTCGTGCCCCTTCGTCACGTCGAAGCTTAACGCTTCATAAGAAGCGGCCGAAAAGCGAATGAGAGCCGTGACGCGGGCTGGTGAAAGGCCTACCAGCCCGCGCCACGGACAACACCGGGTTCATCACTCAAGGCGCTGCTCCGCGCCGACGAGCAGCTCGGCGATCTGCAGCGTGTTCAGCGCCGCGCCCTTGCGAAGGTTGTCACCGCACAGGAACAGGGCGACCTCGCGGGGGTCGTCCGGCGACTGGCGGATGCGCCCCACCCAGGTGGGATCGGTGCCGACCACGTCCGCGGGCGTCGGGAACTCGCCGGCGGCCGGGTCGTCGACGACGGCGACCCCGGGTGCGCCAAGCAGCACCTCCCTGGCCTGCGCGGCCGTCACCGGCTGGGCGAACCAGGCGTGCACCGCCACCGCATGCGTGGTGATGACCGGCACGCGCACGCAGGTCGCCGAGACCCGCAGCCCGGGCAGGCCGAGGATCTTGCGGGACTCGTTGCGGACCTTGAGCTCCTCGGACGACCAGCCGCCGTCCTTCAGCGACCCGGCCCACGGCACCACGTTGAGCGCCAGCGGCGCCGGGAACGGCCCGAGCCCGTCCTCCCCGATGGCCTTGCGTACGTCGCCGGCCGTCTGTCCGAGCTCGTGGGTGCCGCCGACGGTGGCGAGCTGGTCGTAGAGGGTGTCGATGCCGGCCTGCCCGGCGCCGCTCGCCGCCTGGTACGACGAGGCGACCATCGACTCCAGGCCGAACGCCCGGTGCAGCGCGCCCAGCGCGACGATCATCGACAGGGTCGTGCAGTTGGGGTTCGCGATGATCCCCCGCGGCCGCCGCGCGAGCTGGTCGGCGTTGACCTCCGGCACGACGAGCGGCACGTCGTCGTCCATCCGGAAGGCGCCGGAGTTGTCCACCGCCACCGCGCCGCGCGCCGCCGCGATCGGCGCCCACTGCGCGGACACCTCGTCGGGCACGTCGAACACGGCGACGTCCACCCCGTCGAAGACCTCCGGCGCGAGCACCTGGACGACGACGTCCTCGCCGCGCACCCGTACCGTCCGCCCCGCCGAGCGGGCCGACGCGACCGGCCTGATCTCGCCCCAGACGTCCGCCCGCTCGGCGAGCAGCGACAGCATCACCGTGCCGACCGCGCCCGTCGCGCCCACCACCGCGAGCGTCGGCCGCCGCCCCGCCTCGCTGCCCGTCGTCATCTCCGGTCCCTCCTGTGCCTGTTCGATCATCGCGCGTCGGTGGTCATCGGCCGGTGCCGGCGTAGACGACGCCGCCGCCGTCCGGATCGCCGAGCTCGAACGCGCCGTGCACGGCGCGCACGGCGCTCGGCAGATCGGTGTCGCGCACGACCACCGAGATGCGGATCTCCGACGTGGAGATGATCTCCACGTTGATGCCGGCGTCCGCCAGCGAGCCGAAGAACCGGGCCGACACGCCCGGGTGCGACTTCATCCCGGCGCCGATCAGCGACAGCTTGCCGATGTGGTCGTCGTAGAGGGTCCGCTCGAAGCCGATCTCGGCCTGCACCTTGGCCAGCGCGGTGAGCGCGGTGCGCCCGTCGGCCTTCGGCGCGGTGAACGAGATGTCGGTGCGGCCCGAGCCCGCCACCGAGCCGACCTGGACGATCATGTCGAGGTTGACGTCCGCGTCCGCGACCGCCCGGAACACCGCGGCCGCCACCCCCGGCTTGTCCGGGCAGCCGACGACCGTCACCTTCGCCTCGCTCAGGTCGTGCGCGACACCGCGGATGATGGCCTGTTCCACGAGCTGTGCCTCCGGAATCTCGGTGACCCACGTGCCCGGCTTCGAGGAGAACGACGAGCGGACATGTACGGGGACGGTGTAACGGCGGGCGTACTCGACGCACCGCAGCATCAGGACCTTGGCGCCGCAGGCGGCCATCTCCAGCATCTCCTCGTAGGAGATCCGGTCGATGTGCCGCGCGTCCGGGACGATGCGCGGGTCGGCGCTGAACACGCCGTCGACGTCGGTGTAGATCTCGCAGGCGTCCGCGTTCAGCGCCGCGGCCAGCGCCACCGCCGTCGTGTCCGAGCCGCCGCGGCCCAGCGTCGTGATGTCCTTGGTGTCCTGACTGACGCCCTGGAAGCCCGCGACGATCGCGATCGCCCCCTCGTCGAGCGCCGCCCGGATCCGCCCCGGCGTCACGTCGATGATCCGCGCCTTGCCGTGCGCCGAGTCCGTGATCACCCCGGCCTGGGAGCCGGTGAACGAGCGGGCCTCGGCGCCCAGCGTCGTGATCGCCATCGCCAGCAGCGCCATCGAGATCCGCTCGCCGGCGGTGAGCAGCATGTCCAGCTCGCGGGCCGGCGGCAGCGGGGAGACCTGCTCGGCGAGGTCGAGCAGCTCATCGGTCGTGTCGCCCATGGCGCTGACCACGACGACGACGTCGTTGCCGTCGCGGCGGGACTCCACGACACGCTCGGCGACTCGTTTGATGCGGTCCGCGTCGGCAACGGAGGATCCACCGAACTTCGCGACCAGGAGCGCCATGGGGCTCAGATTACCGAGCACCGACGCCTGCCCGCCCGCCTCGGCGGGATGTCGTGCCGCTGACGGCACGCTGGGCGGATCCGGACCGTTGTGCCAGGGTGACGACACGGCCGCGCGGCCGTACGAACCGGTCCCCGACGCCGAGGACCGCCCCAGGAAGGACGATCCGCAATGGCAGTCAGCCTTGCCAAGGGTGGCAACGTCAGCCTCACCAAGCAGGCCGCTGAGGCCGGCACCGCCCAGCTCACCGCGCTCAACGTCGGTCTGGGCTGGGACGCCCGCACCACCACCGGGACGGACTTCGACCTCGACGCCTCGGCGATCGGGGTCAAGACCGACGGCAAGGCCCTCAGCGACGGCTACTTCATCTTCTACAACAACCTCGCCGCCCCCGACGGCTCGATCACGCTGACCGGTGACAACACGACCGGCCAGGGCGAGGGCGACGACGAGTCGATCATCATCGACCTGCCGAAGGTCCCCGCCGACATCGAGCGCATCGTCGTACCGGTGTCCATCTACGACGCGGCGGGCCGCAGCCAGAACTTCGGCCAGGTGCGTAACGCCTACATCCGCGTCGTCGACCAGGGCGGCAACGAGCTGGTCCGCTACGACCTGTCCGAGGACTACTCCACCGAGACCGTGGTCATCTTCGGCGAGGTCTACCGCAACGGCGCCGAGTGGAAGTTCCGCGCCGTCGGCCAGGGCCACAACGACCTCGGCGGCCTGGCCCGCGACCACGGCGTCAGCGTCTGAGCGGCTGAGCGGCTGAGCGGGGACGCGGGAGATGCGGGCCTGGCAGGTCGACACGCCGGGGCCGATGGCCAGCCGGCCGCTGCGCCGTGCCGACCTCCCGGTCCCCGAACCGGGCCCGGGACAGGTCAGGCTTCGGGTCGATGCCTGCGGGGTGTGCCGGACCGACCTGCATCTCGCCGAGGGCGACCTCGCCCCGCGCCGCGCGCGCGCCGTGCCGGGCCACGAGGTCGTCGGCCGCGTCGACGCGCTCGGTCCCGGGGTAGGCGGTCCCGACGCGCTCGGTCCCGGGGCGGGTGGGCCAGGGTCTGCCGTGCGCCGCGGGGATCGGCTGGGCGTGGCCTGGCTCGCGTCGACCGACGGCACCTGCGCCTACTGTGCGCGCGGGGCGGAGAACCTGTGCCCGGCGTCGACCTACACCGGCTGGGACGTGGACGGCGGCTACGCGGAGTACGTCTGCGTCCGCGCCGACTATGCCTACCGGCTGCCGGACGGCTACTCCGACGCCGAGCTCGCGCCGCTGTTGTGCGCGGGCATCGTCGGCTACCGGGCGCTGCGCCGGGCGAAGCTACCGCCCGGCGGGCGCCTGGGCATCTACGGTTTCGGCGCCTCCGCCCACCTGGCCGCCCAGGTGGCGATCGGGCAGGGTGCCCGGGTGCACGTGATGACCCGCTCGCCCGCCGCCCGTGAGCTGGCCCTGGGCCTCGGCGCCGCCTCGGCGGCCGGTGCCTGTGACCCGCCGCCCGAGTCGCTGGACGCCGCCGTCCTGTTCGCCCCGGTGGGGGAGCTGGTGCCGGTGGCGCTGGCGGCGCTCGACCGTGGCGGGACGCTGTCCGTCGCCGGCATCCACCTGACGGACATCCCGCGGCTGCGCTACGCCGAGCACCTGTTCCAGGAGCGCGACCTGCGCAGCACGACCGCGAACACCCGGGCGGACGGCGAGGAGTTCCTGGCGATCGCCGCGCGTCGGCGGCTGTCGGTCACCACCACGCCCTACCCGCTCGACGCCGCCGATCAGGCGCTCACCGACCTGGCCGCCGACCGGGTGAGCGGTGCTGCGGTCCTGATCCCGTAGGGGCGCCCTGGTGCCCTAGGCGCGCTCTGCCGGGCTAGGGGCGGGTGGCGAGGCGGCGCAGCAGGAGGGTGCCGGCCGCGGTCAGGACGGCGGCGGTGGCCACCTCGCGGGGCAGGCGGTGGCGGGCCTCGTTCTGGATCCGCTCGTGGAAGCGGTCGAACCGGCTCGGCCACGGGCTCGAACCGACGAAGTACCGGCCGACCTTGTCGGTGTCGGGCAGGCAGGCCCCGGTCATGCCGGCGAGCACGGCGAGGCGGCGGCCGGCGGGCGCGGACGCGGTCAGCAGCGCCATGGCGGCGAGCCCGGCCACGCCGTCGCGGCGGGCGATCGGCAGCCACTCGGCCTCGGTGTTCGGCCCGGTGCCCCAGTGCGGCATCGCGTCCATGACGAGGTGGGAGACGAAGCCGGCGGCGAGCGCCGCCGCCGGATCCCGGACTGCCATGCCGACGAACGCGCCGGCGCCGACATGCGAGCTGATGATCATTCTATGGGTCTCCTCGGACAGCGGTGCGGCAGGGGCGCGACCTCTACCTTGCCCTTCCGGCGGGGCGGGACGGCGTCTGGGTCCCGGAGAGGCCACCGCGGTGGCTCCTGTGCTTTTGCATGTGCAAATGCTTCTCCCGATGGATGTTCGAAGGAGCACGCGTCTGCGCAGTCGGACGCGCGGCCATTCGCCAACGCTGACGCGCGCGCACCTGCGCGAGCGAGTGCGCATGATGGACAGATGGCCGCACGGCGTAGCATCTGGGTGCACAGCGCAGCGAGGTGTTGCTCACCGCTGCCTGACAGGTCGGACGACGGTGGCGGCCGATGCGAAGAGTGACGGACTTTGCTGAGGGTGATCGGGGCAGGGTGATCGAAGCGGGTGGATCCGTCCGGGGGCGGGCATGGCAGGCCGGCGCTTCGGCGCGGTCCCCGCGCGTGACGAGCTGGACGGACGGTGTGCGCGGCGACACGCGGGCGTGCCGACTGCTCCCCGTCCGGGATGCCGGACCCACCGCGCCGGCGGGGATGGTGGTCTCGGTGGCGTGGCGGCTGGACGGCGCCGGGCGGATCATCGTCGGGGCGCTGCCCCGTGGCCATCCCGAGGGCGGCCCGCGAGGCAAGCGGGTCCTGCACGGCGAGGGAGTGTGGAACGCCGAGCTCCTCCCGTCCGATCGGGAGATCACCGCGGAGCTCGACCTCGTGGAGCCGGGGCCCGCGGCCCAGCCGATCCGGCTCGTCGTCCACGGCCCGGAACGCGACATCGTCGGCTATGTCGACCAGCCGCGGCTACCCCCTGCGGGCCGGGCCCGACTGACGACGGGCCTGCGCCGCGACGCCCGGCAGATCCGGATCCGCGCGGACGGGCGGGTCTGGTGGATCCGGGCCACGAACGTGTTCGGCGTCCGGGTGGTGCGGGAGCAGGGCATAGCCGTCTACCGCACCCGCGGCCTGCACGCCGTGTTCAGCGATGAGGCGGACCACCTCGACGTCAGCGTCGTCCTGCTGACACTCGCCTCCGTGCCCAGCTCGGCATACGCGCCGATTCTGGGCTTCTGAGCTCAGGCGCCGACGACCCGGCGCCCTTCGAAGGCGCGTCCAAGCGTCACCTCGTCGGCCCATTCCAGGTCGCCGCCCATCGGCAGCCCACTGGCCAGCCGGGTGACCCGCAGCCCCATCGGACCGATCTGGCGGGCCAGGTAGGAGGCGGTGACCTCGCCCTCGGTGTTCGGGTCGGTGGCCAGGATCAGCTCGGTGACCGTGCCATCGGCCAGCCGGGCGACCAGCTCGCGGATGTGCAGGTCGTCGGGACCCACCCCGGCGATCGGATTGATCGCCCCGCCGAGCACGTGGTAGCGGCCGCGGAACTCCCGGGTGCGCTCGATCGCGACGACGTCCTTGGACTCCTCCACCACGCAGATGAGCGAGTCATCCCGGCGGGGATCGGCGCAGATCCGGCACAGCTCGGCCTGGGCGACGTTGAAGCAGCTCCGGCAGAACCGGACCTTCTCCTTGACCTCCGTCAGCGCCGCCGCCAGCCGGCGAACGTCCACCGGGTCGGCGGCCAGCAGGTGGAACGCGATGCGCTGGGCGCTCTTCGGCCCGATGCCGGGCAGTCGCCCGAGCTCGTCGATCAGATCCTGGACGACGCCCTCGTACATCGACCCGTCCGCCCGTCAGCCCGGCTGCTCGCCGCCGGCCACGGGCCGGGGCCCGCCACCGCCCAGCAGCCCGCCGAGATCACCCAGCCCACCCAGCCCACCGAGATCGCCCAGCCCGCCGGGCGCCCCGCCCGGCGCAGGTCCGCCGAAGCCACCGAGGCCGGCCAGCCCGCCGGTGACCGAACCCATCCGCTCCTCGGCCAGCCGGTGGGCGTTGGTGGTCGCGTCCCGGACGGCGGCGAGGACCAGATCGGCGAGCGTCTCGGTGTCGTCGGGGTCGACCGCCTCGCGGGAGATCGTCAGGTCGACGAGCTCGCCGCCGCCGTTGACGGTGGCGCGTACGAGGCCGCCGCCGGCCGTGCCGTCCACCCGGGCGTGGGCCAGCTCCTCCTGCGCGGACAGGAGCGCGGCCTGCATCCTCTGCGCCTGCTGGAGGATCTGCCCCAGCGGGGCGGCGCCGCCGGCACCGGCGGAAGGCCCTCCGGCAGGGGTCTGCGGGTTCGACATGTCGATGAGCCTACGTCCTCAGGTGGTCGAGATCTGCTCGATGATCGTGGCACCAAGCCCGGTGCGCAGCAGCGACATCGCCGCCTCCTCACCGCCGCGCGCCCCGTCCGGCTGGCTCGGGACATCCTCGTCGTCCAGCGACGGCTCATCGACCGGTGGCGGCACCTCCGCGGCACCCACCCCGCCCGTGCTGTGCTGGCTGGCGCCGTCCTCGCCGGCCGGTCGACCGCTCCAGCCCGGCCGGTTCGCGGGCTGGGACGATCCCGGCGCCTGATCGCCACCGCCACCGCCCGCGGTCCCGAACCCGCCCGCCCGCGCGTTCTCGGAGTGCCCGTCGCTCCCTGAACGGCCGTTACTCCCGGCGAACCCGCCGTTTCCGGCGAACCCGCTGTTTCCCGCGAATCCGTTCTTTCCCGCGAATCCGTTGTTCCCCGTGGACGTGTTTCCGCCCGTGGACGTGTTTCCGCCCGCGGGTCCGAGGTTGCTCGACGGCCCGTCGCCGACGGCGCCCGTTGCGCCCGACTGGCCATAGCTGACGGCACCCGCCGCGTGCCCGGCACCGTTCGCGGCCGGTCCGGGCCCTGCCCCCCCGCCGCCCCCGCTACCACCAACGCCGTTGCGCGGCTGCGCGCCGCCGCCCCAGCCGGGCCCGGACGCCGACGGCCCGCCGAAGCCTCCGCCGCCACCGCCTCCGGGAGACGCCGGCGGCCCACCCACGGGCCGTCCGCCGCCACGTGCGGGACCAGCTCCGCCGGCCGGCCCGACGCTCACCCGCCACGACCCGCCGATCCGTTCGGCCAGGGCGGAGCAGAACACCTCGCCGTTGTTGCCCTGCCCGAACATCCGGCCCATCGTCGGGGTCGCGAACGCGAGCACCACCTCGTCACCGCGCACGTCGGCGACGCTGGCGTGGTCCTTGAGGATGGCGTGTGTCTTGCGGCTGCGCCGGGCGGTGAGAGCCAGCACCTCATCCCAGAGCATGCGCAGCCCCGCCGCGTCGATCCGCCCGCCGCCCGCGCCCGCTCCCGCGGGACCGCCCGAGCCCCCAGATCCCGCGGGACCGCCCTGGCTCGATCCTGTGGTGGCGCCGTGTCCGCCCGGTCCCGCCGGACCGCCGTGACCACGTGTTACGGCGGGAACGTGCCCGCCCGTTCCCGCGGGACCGCTCCCGCTCGGTCCTGTGGCGGGGCCATAGCCGTCCGGTCCCGCGGGACCGCTCCGGCTTGGGCCTGTGGCGGGACCAGGTCTTCCTGGTGTCGCAGGATCACCGTGACCAGGTGTTCCCGCGGGAACGGAGGTCGGCGCCCATCCGGCGGGGCCGCTTACCGCGGGTCCGGCCGCGACCGGCCCGGGCATCGCCGGCCCGGGCATCGCCGGCCCGGGCATCGCCGACGCGGGCATCGCCGGTGCGGGCGCGGCGAAACCGGCCCCACCGTTCTCGCCCGCGACGACATGGTCCGGGCCGGAAGCGACGATCGCGCGGCGTTCCAGCCGTTCCAGCCGGGTCATCAGGGCGGCGGGGTCGGTGGCGGCCGCGGGGAGCAGGGCGCGGGCGAGGATCAGTTCGAGCATGAGCCGGGGGCTCGTGGTCCCCCGCATCTCGACGAGGCCGCCGTGCAGGACGTCCGCCGTGCGGGACAACTCGGCCGGGCCGACGGCGGTGGCCTGCGTGCGCATCCGGTCGATCTGGTCGGGGGAGAAGGCGTCGAGCAGCCCGCGCTCGGCGGCGTCGGGGACGGCCGCCATCACGATGAGGTCGCGGAAGCGGTCGAGCAGGTCGGTGGCGAACCGCCGCGGGTCGTGACCTGCGGAGACCACCTTGTCGACGACGGTGAACAGGGCCGCGCCGTCCCGCCCCGCGAGCGCGTCGACCGTCTCGTCGAGCAGCACGCCGTCGGTCATGCCGAGCAGCGTCACCGCCCGGTCGTAGCGCAGCCCATCGTCGTCCGCGCCGGCGAGCAGCTGGTCGAGGACGGACAGCGAGTCGCGCACGGAACCGGCGCCGGCCCGCACCACCAGCGGCAGCACCGACGGCTCGACGTGCACGCCCTCCCGCTCGCAGACCGACGCCAGATGGTCGCGCAGTACCCCCGGAGGGACGAGCCGGAAGGAGTAGTGGTGGGTCCGCGAGCGGATCGTCGCGATGACCTTGTCCGGCTCGGTGGTGGCGAACACGAACTTCAGGTAGGGCGGCGGCTCCTCGACGACCTTCAGCAGCGCGTTGAACGCCGCCGTCGTGACCATGTGCGCCTCGTCGACGACGAACACCTTGAACCGGGCCGACGCCGGCGCGAAGAACGCCCGTTCACGCAGGTCACGCGCGTCATCGACCAGACCGTGCGAGGCGGCGTCGATCTCGGTGACGTCCATCGACGAGCCGGTGCGGATGCCGACGCACTCGTCGCAGACCCCGCACGGCTCCGGCGTCGGCCCGTGCACGCAGTTCAGGGACGCGGCGAGGATCCGCGCCGACGACGTCTTGCCGCAGCCGCGCGGCCCGCTGAACAGGTAGGCGTGGTGCAGCCGGCCGGTGGTCAGAGCTTTGCGCAGCGCGTCCGTCACATGTTCCTGGCCGACGACCTGGGCGAACGTCGCCGGACGGTACCGGTTGTACAGCGCTGCGCTCACTGGCCTGCTCCGCGTGCTCGACGAGACGATCGGCGAAACGTAGAGGACCCCCCGCACACCCGTCAGAGCCCGCTTACCCTTGCTGCCTTCCGGCCCTGGGGGGGTTCACGAGGGTAACGCCGCACGAGGGGTCTGCAACGCAGTCTAGCCGTCCCGCAGGGATCATGAACGCGGAGGGGTCGTGCCCGCTGTCGCCGTCGGCGAGGGCGTCACTTCTTGACGGCCACGGCCCCGTAGATGCTGGCCTGAGCGTCGGTCACCTCGGTGGGGGCGTAGCCCTCGGGCCGCCAGCGGTGGGTGGCCTGGATGCCGGGGTCGACGAGCTCCAGGCCGTCGAAGAACCGGGCGATCTCCTCCAGGCGGCGCAGCTGCATCGGGATGCCCCGGTCCCGGTAGGCCTGCGCCGCCTGCCGGTCCGCCGCCGGGTCGAAGTCGGCGGTCGCATGGGTGAGGGTGAGGTAGCTGCCGGCGGGCAGGGCGTCGAGCAGGGCGCGGACGATGCCGAACGGGTCCTGGTCGTCGGGGAAGAAGTGCAGGATCGCGATGACCGACAGGGCGACCGGCTCGGACAGGTCGAGGGTGTCGCGCAGCTCGGCCGAGGTGAGGATCGCCTCGACGTCGTGCAGGTCCGCGTCGAGGTAGGCGGTGCGGCCGCTGGGGCTGCCCGTCAGCAGGGCGCGGGCGTGAGCGAGGACGATCGGATCGTTGTCGGTGTAGACGACGCGGGCTTCCGGGGAGACGGCTTGGGCGACCTCATGCAGGTTCTGCGAGGTGGGGATACCGGTCCCGATGTCGAGGAACTGGCGGATCCCCGCCTGCTCGGCCAGGTAGCGCACCGCGCGGTGCATGAACGCCCGGTTCTCCCGCGCGGTGATCCGCAGGTGCGGGAAGCCCGCGAGGGCCCGCTCGGCGGCCTCGCGGTCGGCGGGGAAGTTCTCCTTGCCACCCAGCAGGTAGTCGTACATGCGGGCGGAGTGGGCCCGATCGACGTGCAGGCCCACCGGCTCGCGCTGCGCTGGCGGCCCGCTCCGTCCGAGATCGCTGATCGGCTTCCGGCCCGCCTCCGTCACAACCACTCCTCTCCGCGCCGGCCCGCGGACTCCGTCGACCGGTCGCCCCTGACCCGGTGGGTTTCTCCCAACCGTACCGTTTTAACACCCACCGAAGCCGACCAGACACAGAAAGACGCAACCTGACGGCGACAGCTGGACGGGTGGGGCACGGATGGCCTCAGCTCAGAGGCCCGGCCTGGCGACTCGCCCCGGTCCGGACCGGCGAGCCACCGGTCCGCGGCACCGCTCGGGCGACCCGGTGCCCACGCCCGCGCGACGATCAGATAGTCTCGTCAACGGAGGATTCGCCTAGTGGCCTAGGGCGCACGCTTGGAAAGCGTGTTGGGGGCAACCCCTCGCGAGTTCGAATCTCGCATCCTCCGCCAGCTCCGCCGCATCCGGCTCCTGCCGATCAACGCTCTGATCAGGCACGATGGCGCCCGTCCCTTTCTCTCACGGCGGTTCTCCCACGCTGGTGCGGACATGGTGCGGACGTCGCGTCGCACGAGGCACCGCCGCGGCGACCATCTCGGCTGCCTGAGCGCCCACCGACCGCAGCAGATGGACGTACAGCGACTCGGTGATCGATGGCGAAGAGTGACCGAGCCGCTTGCTCACGAGGGGTCCAGGTACCGCCCGTCCGGGCGAGTGAACATTAGCTCCGACAGCTCGACCGGGTCCCTGTGCTCATTGGGAAGGGTGCCGTTGCACCAGGTGGGACCGAGCCGTTCGCGCTCGATGTCCTGGGTCGCCCGGTGGGCCAGCAGCGCGCCAAGCGTGGTGGCGTCGAGGCCCACCTTCCGCTTGCCGGACCGGGTCTTGGGCGCCCACACCCCGGGATCGCCACCCGAGTCGGTGATCTGCCGGAAGATCGTCAGCACCGAGCGGGTGTCGTCCAGCCCCGTCCAGGTGGCCCCGCACGCCTCCCCGCGACGCATCCCATGAAGGCCGATCAGCTCCCACATCACGGACAGCCGGTCGGTGGCCGCCTCGTCCAGGAACGCCCCGACCTCCTCGGCACCCCACGGCTCGACCTCCGGCCGGGTGTATTCCGGCAGCTCGACGGCCTCGGCCGCGTTGAACGGCACCATCCGCTGGCGGACCGCATCGCCCAGCGCCGTCTTGAACATGGCGTGCGCAAGCCTGATCGTCGCCGGTCCAACCGCCCGCCGCCGGGCCGGGTTGTCCGCCGCGATCCGCTGGTACGTCTGGTCGATGTGATGGGCCCTTGGCCCGGTCAGAGGGATGCCACCGAGGTAGGAAACCGGCAGACGCACATACTGGGCGTACCGGCGCCTGGACGAGGGACGGAGGCTCCGCTTCCGGGGCAGCCAGTCGTCTTGGAGGTAGGCCGCGCACCGTCAGATCGCCGATGTGCTGCTGACCGGCACGGATCGCCGACCACTTCCTATCGCCGTCCTCCTCGGCTTCCCTGCGGGTTGCGCCTCGGTACCGGATCCGGTCTGTACCGGCCAGGGCCACGAGTTCCTTGGGCACGCGGACCTCGCCTGACCAGAATCCGTGGCCGCGGCGGGCTCGCTCTGTCGTCTGCCAACGTAGGTGAGACACGATCACGGCCACGACCTGGGATGCCTCATCTTGGCTGGCAGAGTCGAGGGTCTTGATCTGCCATGAGATCTGAGGCAACTCGGGGTGTCGGTCGTGGCCCGGAGAGATTGTCGGGAGTTGTGGATCACGCTCATGATGCGGCGTTGTGGTAGGTCCACATCTCGGCCATTCGGCCGTCCTGGATGCGGACCAGCCAGATGAGACGGCTGGCTGCCGTCGCGGGTCCCGGGGTGGAAGCGGCCTCGCCTACTGCGGCGACGAGGTTGCCGTCGCCCAGCAGGGCCTGGATGTTGAAGCGGAGGTCCGGTTGTGCTGTTCGGATGCGCTCGACCGCTCGCTGCACGCCGGCCGGTCCGGTGACCTCGGGATGGGCGTGGTCGATCCACTCCTGGTGAAGGATGTCGAGGGCGATTGCCGAGTCGCCGCCGTTCCACATCTCGAAATAGCGCATGACCAGCTGTTGTGCTGGGGACGACACCTGACTGTTGATCATCTTATGATTCGCCTGGTTTCCTCGGACTGCCGGGGGCCGGTAGGGACCAATGCCGGACGCGGTGATAGTCGGGGGCACCGCCCCGACCCGCTCGAACAGCGCGTCCCAGCACAGCAGCAACAGTTCCCGGCGGCGCTCCCCACTATCCCCGACGAAACTATCCCCGACGAAGTCCAACTCGAACTCGGCGCCTGGCCCAGCCGAGGCAACCACGCCGCGGCGCGAAGCCCCCCACCCATCGCGCTCCCGACCGACCGAGACGACCCGCAACCGACGTGCCTTGACAGGGGTCGGACTCGGCACGGGTGGCAGCGGCCTGGCAGGACCGCGACGAGAACGAGGGAGCCCGGATTCAGCCGAGCCCGAGTCCCTTGGCCACGCTCAGCTGGATCTCGTTCGTCCGCCCGATGTTCTCCAACGCCGTGCGGTTCGCCGCGACCCTGGGTTTCTGGAGGGCGGCCTCAACGGCGAACCAGACGCCGACCAGGTTGGTCTGCTTCTTGCAGGCGATGTCGGTGGTCGCGACGGTGATCTCGGTTCTCGACACCGGGCCGTCGCGGAACCGCGGGTCCGCGGCCGCGTCGAGCGGGGTCGCGTAGTCGTAGCCGTGTCCGTGCATGCAGTCCGACCAGGCGTGGGTGGCAGCCTGGACACGCCGGTCACGGCCGGACTGGCCGTAGCTTTCCTGCGAGAGCCGCTGGGCGAGGAACGGGTCGCTGACCGCGGGCGCGCCGACGGTCATCCGGCGCCTTGCCTCACCGGAGCAGCCGCCGTTCGGGACGGGGTGGCCGTCGACCGTGCCGCGCCGACCGGTGAGCACATCGAGGAGGCGGGGATCCGCCGAACCCGTCGGTGTCGGCCTCGCGGGCGGCGTCGGCGCCGCGGCTGACGGCGTGGCGGCCACGCGGTATCCGGCCGATGCGGCGAGCGCCGGGTCGGTGATGCCGTAGCGGCGCTCGTTGGAGGTCGCCGGCCCGCCGGTGGAGACGGGCCGCTCCGGCGTGGTGAGCCCGAAACGCCGCAGGCAGTCGGTGAGAGGGCGGCGATACGCCTGCGACACCCACTCCGATTCACGAGGCGTCAGCAGATAGGGATCGAGTGGCAGCCGCAGACGCGATGCGTCCAGCACCACCGGCGGGCTCGGGGGAGGCGCGGCGTCGGCGTGCGTCGTCGGGCCGTTCCCACAGCCGCCGGCCATCGTCGCCATGATCGCCACGGACACCCCCGCCCGCACACGCCGGGCGGCGGTCGGAGAGTGGGAACGTCCAGGACCCCCTCGAGATGCGGCGCGAAACGGATACCACACCCGCGACATTGATTGTCCTCTCGCTTGGATGGCGCGTGCACGCCGGCGCGGCGAAGGAAAGCCGGCCGAGGCCGGAACCGGTCGGGAGAGACCGGCTCCGGCCTCAGCCAATGCGCGGTGCTAGATCCACTTGAACGACTCGACGTTGTTGTTGAACCCTCCGAGGTTCGAGTTTCCGGAGCCCGCGGGGATGTTCAGGGAGGCGCCGGTGTAGTTGGTTCCGGTCCAGAGCTGGGCAGTGAAGACGTTGTCGAAGTTCACCGCGGACATGGTGTTGTTGCCCACGCGCTGGCCCTGGCCGGCGCCCTGAGCGATGAAGACGTTGTCGTTGAGGTTGCTGTCCGCGAAGAAGAAGTCGGAGAAGCTCCCGCCGAAGTTCGAGAAGTACCACAGACAGAGATCGCCGGTACCGCTCGAAAGCCGGTTGCAGGCGCCGTCGAGGTGCTTGGCGCTGGCGCCGGCGCTGTTGCGCGCGGTCGTGTCGGACGTGCTCGCCGGCGGGGGAGTGGTGGGCGAAGTCTTGGCCTGAGCGCCTTGCGCGGGCAGGCCGACGGCGACCAATCCGGCCGCGGCAACACTGCCGGCGGCGACGGCCAGGCGGCGGCGGATACTCGTTCCGGTCATATCTAGCTCCTTGCTCTGCTGTGTGGGGGCGCGCTCGCCCCGGCCTGCGAAGTACGCAGGCGTAGTCCCATGGCGGAGATGAGTTTTCGCCCCGTGACATCGCAGCACCTGCCTGCGGCCATCAGGCCGCTGGGGCTGTGCGGGATACTGGCCGGCCGGCCATGGAATGTCCGAGGCTTACCAACAAGGCAACCAGGAGGCAGCGGGTTGCGCGCTTGTTGAGAATATGGCGCGCGGTGCTCTGCGTCCAGCATGTCGCCGCGGTCCGGGGGAGTGGCGCGCCGGATGATTTGTGGGCTCCGGTCGCGCGGCCACGCCGAAACCGGGAACGTCGGTGTGCTTTCTATGACGAATAAGACCCTCTTCGTACCCTCGGCGGGCGTATTCCTGGGCGGTCAGGTGTCATAGAGCCGACAGACGTGGCGGAAGCACCGCCATAAAGCTGCTCAAACTCGCCGGGCGAAAAATGGTCCCCAGGTTCGTTTGCGTAGTTCGGGGCGATCTCCGGCGCCGGCGCCGAGCGACGGCTTGGGCTATGTCGACGTCGGTGCTGGTGCTGGTGCTGGTGCCGCGTGGAGGCGGACGGTGAGGAGGGTGAGGTCGTCCTTGTCGACGGCGCCGGCGGCGCGCTGGGCGGCGAGATGGTTGCGCAGGTCGTCGCGGCGGCTGCGAATGACCGTGCAGCAGGGATCCGGCGACCATCGCTGTATCCATCTGGCCGGGGAGCGCCGAGCGGTAGGCGATCAAAGCCTTGGCGCGGGCCGCCCAGGCCTCAGCGAGGTCGACGGGCAGGTGCGGCAGGTCGCGAGGCACGCCCTCCAAAGCCAGCCGAAGGGTCGCACCGACAACGCTATGATCGATCGTCTGCGGCTTGGTCACGACGTGTGCGGTCAGGTAGTCGGCGGCCGAGTGCATGCCGCCAAGGAACGCCTCGGCGATGTCGAGCATCGACAATGCCATGACGGTGTCGGGATGCAGCACGGCCGGCGGCTGGCGCAGTGCGATGACTGCGGCGGCGGTGTCGGCGCAGAACACAGCCTCGGCAGCCTCGAGAGCCGCACCGGAACCGTAGCGGCCGGCTTCTGGGTAATAGGTGTCGAACGCAACCTGCCCGGCGGTGCCGGACGTGGCCAGCATGGCGGCCCACTCACCGAGAGCGGTCGCGCGGGCCGCGTGGCTCGGTTCGCGGGCCGCGACGCGGATGCGCAGATGATCCGTCTGTTCAGGGTTGCGGTAGCGCACCATCCACAGCGGCGCTGCGTCGAGCCGAACCTGCAGGTCCAGGAGCTGGTTAGCGATGACGTCGTCCATGGCGGTGGGGTGTGTATGGACGCGAGCGGAGATCCAGCGGGCGTTTGGATCTCCAGGTCGATGGCCGTCGGCGTTGACTCTGCTGATCAGCACAGCGGCCATCTTGTTCGGCGCGGGCGGACCCGCGCGGACCACTGGCGCGACGACCTCGTGCGCACGGCCGATCCAACCAGGGTCCTCGCTGGGCACCGCGCGGTTCAGCATTGCCGTGACCGTCTTGGCCAGATGTCCGCGCAGGATCGTGGCGTGGGCCGGGACCGCGAGGTCGAGCCGCAAGGTCATGTCACCGTCGGCCAGCTCCACGAGGTCCGGGCACCGATGCCGCTGCCGCCACTGGGCGAGTTGACCACGCCAGTCGGGTGCCGGTGCGTCGAGGCTGGGCAGGTCCGCGGAGTTGAGGCGCCATCGTTCGGGAGCCAGGATGATCCGGCCGTAGCGAACCTCGGGTAGATGCGGCAGGGCACCGGCCGCGGGGCCGAAGTCGAAGGCGTCATGGGGGCGGCGAACGCTCGTGGCAGGTGCGTGAGGAATCGCGCCAGCGACGGCATCTGACGGTCGGGTGCAAGCGCGTGGAACACCTGCGGGTCGCGTCGGGCCACGATGATGCGGTCCTCATTCTGATCTCACTCGTATCTTGCGTGGCCCTCATTCGCGTCAGGCGGCCCCTCCGCAGCGCGCTCGGCAAGGACCTGGGCCTCTGCCGGCGAGGTCGCTCCCGGTTCCTGCTTCGGGTGGCTGGGTGGTTACTGTGTGGTTGTGGTGCGATCCCGGTCGAATGCAATGGCGCAGATGGGGCGGTTCTGCGCGCGGCGGGGATGGTGGGTACTCGGCGCCTGGGTGGTCTTTCTGGCCGCCGCGACGCTTGGTCACCGTCTCGCGGGCGGGCACTACTCCGACGACCTGCAGTTGCCGGGTTCGTCGGCGCAGCAGGGCGCGGACCTGCTGCAAGCCCACGAGCCGGGGGCGGGCGGGTATGCCGGGCAGATCGTGTTCACCGTAGGGTCGGCCTCGCTGCGGGCGTACTCGTCCGAGCTGTCGGCAGCGGCGGCCGCGGTCGGCCGGCTGCCGCACGTCCTCGCGATCAGTGACCCGCTGGCCGCGGGGAGGACGTCACAGGATGGCCGGACCGCCTATGCGGCGGTCCGTTTCGATGTCGACCCGAAGGCCCTGGGACCGTCCTCCGTCGCGGCCGTCGACCGGGCGGTCGCTGGGGTGCGGGCGGCCGGGGTCCGGGTCGACTACGGCGGTGTCCTGGGGCAGGCCGCGCGGCCGAAGCCCGGGGAGGCGCGTTCAGAGGTCATCGGCGTCGTCGTCGCGATCGTGGTGCTGCTCGTGGGGTTCGGCAGCGTCTATGCCGCCGGGCTACCCATCCTCACCGCGCTGGTCGGCGTCGGGACCGGCGTTGGAATACTCGGCGTGGCCGCGGCGGCCAGCCCCTTCGCCTCGGTGGCCCCCACCCTCGGCATCATGATCGGCCTGGGCGTCGGGATCGACTACGCCCTGTTCCTGTGCGCGCGGCACCGCCAGCTGCTCATGACCGGGGTCAGGCCGGCCGAGGCCGCGGCGGGAGCGCTTGCGACCAGCGGCCGTTCGGTGCTCGTGGCAGCGGCCACGGTGGTCATCGCGATGCTCGGACTGTTCGCCTCCGGTATCGGGTTCGTCGGCAAGCTCGGTCTGGCCGCGTCCATCACCGTGGCGGTGTCCGCGCTGGCCGCCATCACGCTGATACCAGCACTCCTGGGGCTGGCCGGGCACCGCATCGACCGGTGGTGGGTGCGCCGCCCAGTGGCCGAAGGCGCCGCCAGCGGCCATGACGGCGCGACCGGCTGGCACCGGCACGCGGCGCGGGTGGGCCGTCATCCATGGCGTTATCTCGGCGCCGGCATCGCCGCGCTCGCCGTGCTGGCCGTTCCCGCGCTGTCGATGACGCTTGGCCACATCGACGCGGGCGCAAACCCGACATCCTTCACTGACCGTCGGGCCTACGACGCCATCAGCCGGGCGTTCGGGCCGGGCGCGAACCGTCCGTTCGTCGTCGTCGTGCGCCTCGCGGACGGTGTGTCAGATCCGGCGCTCGCTCCTCGCCTCACGCGCACCCTCGCCAGCACCCCGGGAATCGCCAGCGTCAGCCCAGCGCGGACCACCGCCGACGGGGCTCTGCTCGTCGCCACCGTCGTGCCGGCCACCAGTCCGCGGGACGCGGCCACCGACCGGCTGCTCACACGCCTGGACGACGAGACGCTGCCACGCGCGCTCGCCGGCACCGGCAGCCGCGGCTACGTCACGGGATTCCTGGCCGCCAGCCTCGAGTTCGACGACCAGGTCGCCGCCCGGCTTCCGGTCATCATCGCCGTCGTGCTCGCCGCGGCGTTCCTGCTACTGGTCGTCAGCTTCCGCGCCCCCGTGCTCGCGCTCAAGGCCGCGGTGCTCAACCTGCTCTCGATCGGCGCTGCCTACGGCGTCATCGTCGCCGTCTTCCAGTGGGGCTGGGGCAACTCTCTGCTCGGCGTCGACAAGCTGGTGCCGGTCGAGGCCTACGTGCCGATGATGATGTTCGCGATCGTGTTCGGACTGTCCATGGACTACGAGGTCTTCCTGCTCTCCCGGGTCCGTGAACGCTGGATCGTCACCGGCGACAACGCCCGCGCCGTCGCCGACGGGCTCGCCGCGACCGCCCGCGTCATCACCTGCGCGGCCCTGATCATGGCCAGCGTCTTCCTTGCGTTTCTGCTCTCCGGCAACATCATCATCAAGATGCTCGCCCTCGGACTGGGCATCAGCGTCCTCATCGACGCGTCCCTCATCCGGCTGATCGTCGTCCCGGCGACCATGTTCCTGCTCAGCCAGGCCAACTGGTGGCTACCACGCTGGCTTGACCGCCTCCTGCCCCGACTCGAACCCGCGCCTGCGCCTGGGTCTGGGTCTGGGTCTGGGTCTGGCCTCGACACCGAACGGAAGGCCCACCCCGAACCCGCCACGACATGACTCGGCACGGCTCCGGCGCGGAGGAGGGGACCTGCTCCGCACCTTGTGGCGGTGCGGAACTCAGCGCGGCATCCGGTAGGCGACCAGATGGACGCTGGCGGTGTCCTTCGTCGGGAGGGTGACGAGGACTTCTCGCTGCACCTGCGGATCCTGCGGGCTGCTGGAGCGGCAACTGAACGGACGCTGTATGGAGTCGCCGGTCACGCCGTAGTAGGCACGGGTGTCCGGCCTGAGCCCGTCCAGCCACGGCAGGGGATACCGCCGCACGCCGCGAGCACAGCCAGCAGGGATGCTCCCGCGCAGGCCAGTCTCGCCCCACGGAGGGATCGTGATCTCACCTATGTTTCCCTCTGGCGGTCTCGGCCACGAGGGCGAGGGCGAGGAGGGCAATCGCCGAAACCATCAGGCATGCCACCATCATTCTGCGGATCGCGACCTGGATCGGTCGGGTCGCGCACAGGGCGGATCGTAGTGGACGCGGGGCAGCATCTGGTGTCATTCGGTGGCGGTGAGCTCGTGGCGGTGATGGTGCACGCGCTGGGGAGCAGTACTCCCGGCGTCGCGCGCCGCAGGCACCGCAGTCACCTCGCCGGCCGGCTCCCGGGCGGCGCATCCCACGACGAGCACGGTCACCTCGCTCTCCGCGGCCATCCGCACGGCGGCGGTTGGGATTTTCCCAACCGTGGGGTACCGTGGCCGCATGTACGGCATCGGCGACCGGGTGCTGGAGCGCATCCAGCTGGCCTGTCCCAACGCTCTACACCGCGACATAGCGGGGGTCGTCGGGATGACCCCCGATGCTTTTTCGCGCGCGCTGAACGGGAAACGAGCCTTCTCGTCGATCGAACTTGCGCGCCTGGCCGACCACCTGGACGCGGACGTCCACTGGTTGATCACGGGACGCCCCGACCCCCACAGGCTGGTCGTCGCGGCGCGTCACACCTTCGACCACGAGACGGGGCAGCGGGATGTCCCCGGGCGTGAGGCCGACGACCGGGTGCTCAGGGACATAGGCCTGGCGTACCGCCAGGCCTACCCGGAGCCGCAGGAGTTGCCTGCCCTGCCGGAAAGCCCGGCCCAGGTCAGGCGCGCGCTCGGTGCTCGCTTTGTGCGACCGTTCGCTCCCCGACTGGAGAGCGAGCTCGGTGTCGATGTGGTGCGTGTCGCCGGCCTCTCGACCGCATACTCCTTCACCACTGGCGGGCATCCAGTGATCGCGCTCCCGGCGACCGGGAGCTGGTTCCACGAGAACTGGTCTATGGCCCATGAGCTAGGGCATCTCGCCAGACGTCACCATGATGATTCTCTCTCCGAGAGTGAACGGCATAACCATGAGATGGCGGCAAATGCCTTCGCGGCCGAGGTTCTGCTCCCACGAGAGTCGCTCGAATCGATCGACTGGGACGGCCTGGACGCCGCTGGCCTGGCCGACCTGGTGTGGGAATGGGGCGTGTCGACCGACGCACTCGCGCGACGCCTGAAGGCCTGCCGAGGCTCTGTGCCCGCAGTCGTGCAGACCTGGGCCGGGCATGCCACACAACGCTTGCTGCGGCGACATTGGCGGGGTGACCCGTCGGGCCGCGACGAGATCACGGTTCGTATGGACGCTGCTGCCCAGCGCCGTTTCCCCGTCTCGCTGCAGGAGGCACATCTGCAGGGGATCGCTTCTGGCGCGCTCGGCACAGGAATGCTCGCGTGGATGCTCGGCATCGATCCGGATGCGCTTGAAGTCGACAGTCCACTGGCGCCTGAGATGGACATAGACGATCTTGCTGAGGTGCTGGGCCTCTGATCGTGGCCGTCTATCTACTCTTCCCCGACAACACGGTCCTGATCAACTTTGCGATCATCGACCGCATGGATCTCCTGGAGCGTCTGACCAACGGCAACGGCCGCTGGTGTCTGTCGGTCGCGCGTGAGTGTGATCGATCAGCGGAGTTGCCAGGCCTCGGCGCACTGAGCCAGGCCAGGGCTGTCTTCGGCGTACCCATGCACCCCGACCCGGCGGAGTGTCCATTCACGGGTGGTGGGTTGAGTAGCTCCGTGTTGATGGTGGTTCAGGCGGCGAGAGTGTGTGTGGGGCGGGCCGTGCGCGGGGTGGGCAGCCAGGGTGTGCCGGCGAGGGCGAGGCGGATG
>NZ_JCBATA010000042.1:0-71040 GCF_059816245.1 Frankia sp. RB5 | reverse complement strand
CCACCACCAGCTCCTCACCCACCTCACCCACCACGACCCCGACGCCGCCGAAACCCTCTGGCGCCACCACCTCACCACCACCCCCCACACCCCCCACCACCCCACCACCCCCCTCGACCTGCTCAGCGACTGACCGCCCAGCCACCCGCGCCGCCCGAATGAAATACCCCAGGTCAACGCGGGTATCGGATGGCACAGCGAGCGCCGCCGTCGGTCATTCCCGGCGGCGGGCCGCAGTGTCCTGTCCGCGCTACCGAGGACAAAAACCGCCGGAAAAGAAGCAAGAACAAGGGTATCCTCGTCAACATCCGAACCGATCACAACGGATGTTCGACCGAAGGGGCCCGTGTGGTCGATCTCGCACGTCTCAGTTTCGGCGCGGCGGCCGCGGAACGCGACGTCCGGCGCGGCCTGGACGCCTATTTCATTGAGTCGTCCGCCTACACCCGGATGAACGCGGGGACCAAGACAATCCTCGTCGCGAACCGCGGCGCAGGCAAGAGCGCGATCTTCAAGACCATCGCCCACCGGCAGCGGGACGCGGGCGGCTCGGTCATCGAGCTGGCCCCGGAGGACTACTCCTACGAGTTCCTCAGCTCGGCGATGACCCGGGAGCTCGACGGCGCCTGGGCGAAACTCGGCGCCTACGCGACCGCCTGGAAATACCTCCTGCTCGTCCTCATCATGAAGGAGGTGACGCGGCGGCACGGCCGCATCCGCCGCGGCGCCGAGAGCCAGATCTGGGCCTACCTGCGGGACAACCACGCCGGCGGGGCGAGCGGCGCGTTCGACTCGTTCGTGTCGTACCTGCGCCGCATCGAGTCGGTGAAGGTCGGGCGCTTCGAGGCCGGGGTGCGCACCCGGGAGCTGCAGCATCTCTACAAGCTGCAGGAGATCGACCATCTGTTGCCCCCGCTGATCCGGCTGTGTGAACGCACCCGGATCACCGTGCTCGTCGACGAGCTGGACCGCGGCTGGGACGCCTCCGAGGATGCCCAGGCGTTCGTCGCGGGCCTCTTCCAGGCCTGCATGACGATCAACGACATGTCCCCCGGCCTTCGCGTCTGCATGTCGCTGCGCAAGGAGCTCTACGACAGCATCCCCGCGATCTACGACGACGCGCAGAAGTTCCGCGATCTCATCGAGGTGATCTCGTGGGACCGGGAGGGGCTGTGGCGGCTGATCGCGGGTCGTATCCGCCACACCGTCGCGGACTGTCGCCATCGTTCCGACGACGACTGCTGGAAGGCGGTCTTCACCCGGCCGGTCTGGTCGTTCCGGTACATGGCGGACCGGGCGCTCGGCCGCCCACGCGAAATCATCCAGTACTGTTCCCACGCCCTCGACCATGCCCGCACGAACAGCTCCCGCCCGTCGGTCCGCATCACTCCCAAGGACATCCAGGCGGTCGAGTCGACGTATTCGGGTGAGCGCACCCGCGACATCGCCGCCGAGTACCGCTTTCAGTACCCGGGGCTGCTCGGTGTGTTCCAGGCGTTCCGCACCGGTCCGGATGTCTGGACCCGGGAGGACCTCGAGCTGTTCCTGCTGGACCTGGCGACCGGCTCGGTCGGCGTCGCCCCGGAAGCCCGTTCCTGGATCGACAGCCGCGACCCGGACGTGATCCTGCAGGTGCTGTGGGAGATCGGCTTCCTCACCGCCGCAGAGCACCCAGCCGCAGAGCACCCCGCCACCGGCCAGATCGGCTATCCGGCCGAGGGCGGCCTGGACGCGGTCGGCCCCGACCCGCACGCGCCGCCCACACCGCACAGCGTGGATCGTTTCCGCATGCACCCGATGTTCCACCGATACGTCGCCGACCGCTGACCCTCCGGCCGCGCGGTGCGGCCGTTTCACATGAGGCGGTCAACACGGTGGTTCCGCCGCCGCCGGTGGCACTACCGTGAGCCGCATGCCGTCGGCGGGTCTGGCGTGGCAGACACTCACCGATCCGGGGGCGCTCGCGCTTGTCGACGCCGACTCCGGCCGTGCCGCCGCGCTCTCCCGCCCCCACCCCGCCGACCTGCCGATGGTGCAGATCGTCGACCTCGAACGGCTGGTCAGCGGCTGGCTCGCTCCGGCCACCCGGCCCCAGTCCGCCCAGCGCCTGCGTGAGCAGGAGGCCGCCGACCCGCTGCGGACGCTGCGCGGACTGTGCTGGCTGGCGGCCATGTGGGTGGTCGCCGTGCACCTGCGCACCGGCTGGCAGCCGACGGCGATCGTCGGTGACCTGAACGTGCCCGGGATCTGGCGCCTCGCCGAGGCGCCGTGCAGCGCGCAGGTCTGGGAGGACCTCGCCGAGCGGGTCCGGCTCGGGGTGCTCGCGGCGCTGACCGGCGACGCGGACGCGAACGCGCGCTTCGCCGACTACCTGCGCCGCCCCCCGGGCATCGCGCCGATCCTGCTCAACCACACCCTGCGCATACTCGAGGACCTGCATCAGAGGATGCTCGAGAACGGCATCGACTCGCGCGACATGGCGGGCACCCTGGCGCTCTACACCGTCGACCCGGCGGACCGGGCCACCGCCTGTTTCCGCCCACTGACCTGAGCGGGGCCGGCCTGAGCGTCGATGTAGACGACCCGGGTGGTACCGCCATGACCGTGGATGGCGAGCAGCGTCTCCATGGTCGGGTAGATCGCGATCGAGTCGTGCTCGGAGTGCCACCACAGCACACAGGTGCCGTCCGGCGCCTGCGCACCGAACGCGACCAGCCCCGTCCCGGACACCCCGGACACGTCGACCTCGCGCTCCAGTTCGAACCGTCGTACCTGGCGAGCGGACATCGCCACGACCTCCTCACGGGGCACCGCACCGTACCCGTAGGCATGCCGGTCGGTTGGCCAACGGTAGCCGGCAATGTCGGGGCCGGTCATCCGTATGCCCCCATGGCACCGTCCGAGTGATCCGCCCGGGGTGGTATCCGCGAGGTATCCGTCACGGTCTGGCGCGCAGCGTCACCGTCGGGCCGGTCCCCCAGGTGCCCGGGGCGAGGAAGGCCGCGTCCGCGGACTCCCCCCGAAGCCGCCAGTCCAGGAAGGCCACGACGGCTCGCTCGGTGAGCAGATGCGCCGTCGTCGAGTCAAGGTAGGGCGGCCAGCAGGTCGCGCGTGCGGTGACCTCGACCCGAAGCCGCAACGCCGTCGGGATCCCCGCCGTGCCGAGCAGGCCGTACTGCCGGCAGACCTCGGTGAACGAGTTGTGGGTGGCCCCGCCCAGCACGGCGGTGACCACCGGATGGGACGCGGTGAGCAGGCCGAAGCCCCGATCGATGTTCGGGTCGACGGGCACGGCCGGATCGGCGCCGCCGCCGATCAGCAGCGTCGGGACGTCGACGCGGGCCAGCATGTCGGCGGGCAGCGGCGAGATCGCCGGGGCGAGGCCGACCGACGCCCGCACCCGCGGGTCCGCCGGCACCCCCGGCAGGCCTGCGCTCGCCATCACCGAGGTCAGCCCGCCGAAGGAGAACCCGAGGACGGCCACCTGATCGCTCCGGACCAGCGGCTGCACCGTGCAGGATGGATCGGTCAGGGCATCGAGCACCGCGGAGACGTCGCGCGAGCGGTCGAGGGCCATGTCGAGCTGCGGTTCGGTGTGCCCAAGGGCGGCATCCACCATCGTGTCGCCGGGGTGGTCGGGGGCGACGGCGACATAACCGTGGCTGGCCAGCGCCTCCATCAGATAGGTCGACTGCACCCGGCTACCGGCGCTGCCGTGGGAGAACAGGACGAGGCCGAACGCGCCGGGCGCCGGTGCGGCGTCGGTGACGGCGCTCGCCGACCTGAGTCCGATATCCCCGGCGAGCGGATAGAACGCCGGCTGCCCGGCGGCCCCCCGCGCGCCCCCCACCGCCACCTCGGGGCACGTACCCCCCGCCCCCACACCCGGCCCGACCAGCGCCGCCGCCGGCACCCTCAGCCGCACCATCCCAGCCCGCCGCACCATCCCAGCCCGCCGCACCATCCCAGCCCGCCGCACCGCCCCGGACAGCGCCGACGAGCCTGGCCGCAGCGCGATGGTGCGGGGCAGCTCACGTGACGAGAGCCCCGGCGCCGACGGCAACGCTGGGCTCGCCGGGTACCACACCGAGGTGATCAGCGTCCGCCCGGGACGATGCGGATCGACGATGCGCACCGTCCGGTAGCCGACCGCCCACGGCCCCGCCAGCCCCGGATCGGCGACCACGTCACCCAGCGCGACACGCGGCACGGCCGCCACGGTGGCGGCGAGAAGCATGGTGGCCGCGAGAAGCGTCGACGAACGGCTGCGGAACCCGCGTCTCAGGCAACGGCTCACCACACAGAGACTACTTAGAGTGAGGAAGACTCGCCGTCCGGCGGCCGAGGTGTCCGGGTCCGTCGGCGTCCACGGTCACTCTCCGCCAGGGGCCACTTCGCCCGAGGTCAGGGGTGATACGGCCGTCTTGCGCGCGCCGCCCGCGCATGGCACTCTGCGTTTAAGGAAGCCTTAGCTAAGCCTCCGGTCCGCCGGTGGGAGGTGCGGTGCTCGTCTGTTCCTGTTTCGCGGTGTCCGACCGGACGCTGCGCGCGGTGATCGCCGCTGGCGCACGTGACGTCGACGAGATCGGTGAACGCTGCGACGCCGGTACCGGCTGTGGCGGCTGCGTCGAGGAGATCGAGGATCTGCTCGACGAGTCCGCCCCCCGCTGCGCCCGTCTGGTGGCCAGGGCGGTCTAGCCTACGTGCCGGCCGGGACGAGTGCGACTGCGGCGTCCGGCTCGGCGACCCGGAAGGTGAAGCTCTCCTCCAGGTACAGGTCGACCGTGTCCGCCGTGTGCGACGCGTACCCGATCGACAGGTCCTGCCCGGACTCCAGCACGAAGTCACCGCCGCGCAGGCTGAGCACGACCGCCCCGGTGACACCCGGGGCCTGCACGACCGGCCCGTCGAGGATGTGCTGCAGGTGGGCGAGCAGCAGGTAGCCGCCGTGTTCGGCCGTCTCGATCACCGCGGTGTAGCTGTCCGGCTCGATCGCCAGCGCGTAGGGGCCGGCGATACCGGCACGGCGCAGCAGGGCGACGGCCTTCGCGACGGTGCGCGGGTAGGTGTCGGTGCTCTCCGCCAGCGGCAGGGTCGGGTGCGAGGACGCCTCGGTGATCCCGACGAGGCCGGCCTCGGCGTAGCCGTGGAAGACGACGGAGTTCTCGGTGAGGGCGATGCGGCGCACCGCCTCCTGCAGCGGATCGAGGTTGATGTCGTCGGCGCCGCGGTCGGCGTCGGCTAGTTCGGCCCGGTCGAGGGTGAACCCGACCCGCAGCTCGATGACCGGCTGCACCCGGCGCCGGCGGGCACGGACCCCGTCCGCCGGCGGCGACGGGAGATCCTCGACGCGGCCGAGGGCGGTGGCCGCGTATTCCCAGCCGTGCGGGCCGGCGAAGTCCACCACCTTGCGGGCCGCCAGGTTCGTCGTGAGCCGGGCCTTGGCCTCGTCGTCGATGGCCTTCCAGGCCGCGTCCGTCAGCGGGGCGTGGCCACGCAGCAGATGATTCACTCGCCCAGTCCCTTCAGGCTGCCAATTCCAAGAGATCCGTCGCCCAGCCCCGGCGCCGGGCTCGGTTCCATGGCCTGTTCCTCGACGTCCGTCACCGGGCCTTCGGTGAACAGATAGGTCCGCAGCTGGGTGTCCAGCACCGAGTCGTGCCGGCGCAGCCACTCCAGCGTCATCGCCGCGTGTTCCTTCTCCTCGTCGCGGTTGTGCGCGAGAACCTGCGCCAGCTCCGGGTCGGTGGCGGCGTCGACCCGCTGGTCATACCAGTCGACCGCCTCCAGCTCCTCCATCAGCGAGACGATCGCCCGATGCCGGTCGACCGTCCGTGGGGAGAGCTTCTCGGGCTGCTCGTGCAGCCCCATGCTTGAGTCGCCCATGGCGTCTGCCTACCACGCCACGGCCGGTCAACACCGCTGTCAGCGTACCGTTACTGGAGTGATCTCGATGCGGCGGTTGGCGGCCCGGCCTGCCGGCGTTCCGTTGTCGCCGACGGGCTCGCGGGAGCCGAACCCGGCGGCGCGGACCCGGTCGGCCGGCACACCCTTGCGGACGAGATAGTCGGCGGCCGTCTGGGCGCGGTCGAGGGAGAGCGCCTGGTTGAGCGGGGACGGGCCGGAGGTGTCGGTGTAGCCGCCGACGAGGACGGTGACCTGCCCAGCGCGCAGCACCTCGGCGATCTGGTCGAGCCGAGCTCGCGCCGCGGCGTTGAGCACCGAGCCGGCAACCGGAAAGGTCACTCCGTCGCTGCCGAGCGCCGCCCGCACCGCCGCCCGCTCCGCGGCGGAGGAGCCGGTGCCCGTCGCGGCGGAGCGACGGACGGTGAGCTGGTCGCGCACGGTCACGCCGGACACGGTGGCGCCAGCCGCGGACAGCACGGCGGCGGACAGCCGCTGCCCGGCTGCCGCGTCGGGAACACTACCCGCGACGGCTACCGTGGCGCCCCGCAGCGTCGCCGAATGGTCGCCTGGAACGCCCCGCAGCGCCGCGGCGAGAGCCGGTACCGCCTCGACGGGTGGCTCGGCGACGGCCGGGTCGACGCGGATCTGCCCGCGCACCGTGCCCCCCGCGGCGTCCGCGACGGCGGCGAGCAGCGACGCCCGGGCGGCCCGGTCCGGCACCGTCGCGTCGATCGACATTCCCGAGCCCGCAACGGCCAGCACCAGCGGCCGGGCCGGCTCGGAGGCGATCACCACGTCGTCGCCGAGCCGCGCCGAGGTGGTGCCTGCGACAGCCGCCGAGGCACGCGCCTGCTCGGCGGCGGCGGCGTTCGGGAACCGCCCCGTGACGACAGCCTCGCGCCCCTCGATGTGCACCTGCGCGTGGACGCCGCCCGCCGCCTTCACCGCAGCCGTCGCCCGCGCCGCCAGGTCCTCCTGGATGGGCCCGCGCCGCAGCGCGAACGCGATCAGGGCGAGCAGCAGCCACGCCAGCAGCAGCGACACGGCGAACGCCACCGGCCGGGGCCGGTTCAGGCGCGCCGCCAGGGACTGTGTCATCGGGGCTGGGCCATCGGATGAGACTCCGAATCGGGGAATCGGGGGAATCAGGCGCGGGCACCGACGACCACCCGTCGCACCGAGCCGCGGCACGCGGAGCCGTGGCACGCGGAACGGGACGGGAGCCATCGGGAGGGACGTACGAAGAAGGCGCGGCCAACCCGGCCGCGTCACAATGTTCGCACATCACCTCACGGTCGACATCACCGGGCCGCACCATCCGGCCATGCCGCAGAGGAGACCGGCCACCGCGCAGGTCAGGGCGCGTGCGGAGTCCTGCGGAGGTGGCGTTGCGGTGCCGCGCTGGTCGAGTCGCCCACGCACCCTCTGGCGGGACTGCGGCTCGTCGCCCCTCGCCCCTCACACCACCGCGCCTGGCCTCGTCCGACGGTCAGGCGGTTGATCGGGTTCGGCTGTTCCCGCGGGAACGCGACTTCTCGCCCTTGTGGTGATCGTCCTGGACTAACAGGAGCATTTGCGTCAAGGCAAAAAACATCACCACCACACCACCCACCCTCACCACCCACCCTCACCACCCACGACCTCGACGCACTCATCCATGACACCGAGCCCGGGTAGCAGGATCACCGTGCGGGTGCGCTGTCGGGCCGGGGGGCCAGCTCCTGCCTGCCAGACGCATCCTGTTCGTCCCGGGCCGCAGCCGGCGCCGCGGTCGCGACGGTGCGGGCGGCTGGCACCGACGATGCGCTGGGCGCCTGGGCCGGTGGGCTGGACTGCATGTCCGCGGGCCGGGACGCCGCGCGCGGGTCCGTTGGGGCCTGTGGTGGAGTGGCGGGGCCTGTGGTCGCCGGACCGGTTGAGGCGGCCGGTCTGATCGTCCCGTCCAGCTCGTTTGCCGGCAAGGAGGCGCCCCGGGCGGTGGCGGCGATGGCAAGGCCTGGGCTGCCCGCGGTGGCAGAGTCCGCCTCGGTGGCAGAGTCCGCCTGGGTCGCCTCGAGTCCGGCCGGGGCCGGGGTGAGGGCGGGGCGGACGCGGGCGCGCAGACGGTGGAAGACGAGGGCGACGATGCCGGCGGAGACGCCGAGGACACTCCAGCCGGCGACGGCGTCGAGCAGGTAGTGGTTCGCCGTGGACATCACCACGAAGAAGGTCGCCGACGGGTACAGCACGCCGAGCACCTTCGTGACCGTGTGCCGCCCGTAGCGGACCAGCAGGAAGCCGCACCACAGCGCCCAGGCGCAGTGCAGCGACGGGAGGGCGGCGAACTGGTTGGTGAGGCCCTCCAGACCGTGCGGAGCGGCACTGGCGGAGCCGCTCCACCATCCCCACTTCTCGAAGTGGGACATGGTGTCGGTGTAGGGAGTGCCGGTGAGCAGGCGGGGAGGCGCGGTCGGGAACAGGAAGAAGCCGAGCAGGCAGATCAGCGTCGTGACGACGAGCGTCCAGCGGATCTGGGCGTAGTTGCGGGTGTTGCGCCGGTGCGTCCACACCAGCAGGCTCGGCGTCACGATGAAGTGCAGCGTCGCGTAGTAGTAGCAGCACACGATCGCTACCGGGGGGACGCTCTGCAGCCACCGGTTGAGCGACAGCTCGATATCGAGGTGCAGGAAGGTCTCGAGCCTCAGCAGGTCGTGGCCCATCCGCATCGCCTCGGCGATTGAGCCGCCGGCTCCTGACCTGGTTCCGGTGTACGAGTAGTACAGCACGGCCAGCATCAGCACCTCGACCCACCAGACCGGCAGACCGGTGGTCTGGTTGCGCAAGCGCCTCACAGTGCACCTCTCGAACGTTCCCGCAGCCCGCACACATCGGCGCACCGCCGCGGGCGCCACCCCCCGGTTCTCGGCGGCCCGCCTGTCATGGTTCCACTCAACAGCATGAGCTGGCGGGCTCGGCCACGGGCTCAACCCCATCACATCGCGCGTAGTACGGCGAACCGCCACCACCGGGTGACGGATACCCGACAGTTTCCTCCGTGGAACGCCGGACGGCGTGGCGGGCCCGGGCAGGGGTGCCGCCACGCCGTCCGCGTGGGCCGCTCGGCGCGCTCAGGCGCCGCCCGCCGCGACCGCGCGCGGTGCGGTGGCCGCCACCGGGGTGGCCGCCGTCGCCGGGGGGGTCGCCGCCGGGGCGGTGGGTGCAGCCGGGGCGGTGGGTGCCGCCGTCTCGGGCTGGTCGGACACGGGCAGCGCGCTACCAGCCTTCCACACCGACCACGGCACCGACCAGATGTTGCCCGACTGGCTGGTGTCCGCGGGCCGCCCGGTGTTGACGATGTCCACGATGTCCCCGAGCCGGCTGATGCCGTAGAACCACTCGGCGTCGGCCGGGGAGGCGTTCACGCAGCCATGGGAGACGTTCGTGATCCCCTGGGAGGCCACCGACCACGGCGCCGAGTGCACGTACTGGCCGCCGCTGGTGTAGTTCACCGCCCACTGGACCTTCTCGTAGTAGTAGTCCGGGTTGCCCTTGGGGATGCCCACGGTGGCAGAATCCATGATCACCTCAGGCGACTTGCCGAGCACGTTGTGCGGGCCGTCCATCGACGGCGTGCTCGGCTTGCCCAGGCTAACCCGCAGGGTCCGCAGCAGCTGGCCATTGCGGAACACCTGCATGAGGTGGGTGTTCGCGTCGACCTTGGAGATCTGCGCCGCGCCGACGACGAAGTCCATCGCCCGGTCCTTGACGCCGTACCGGCCGCCCCCCGCGTCGTAGCCGGCCAGGTTCGCCTCGACGTGCACCTTGGTGCCAGGCGTCCAGTACTGCTGCGGCCGCCACATGGCGACCCGGTTGGACACCCAGTTCCAGGCGCCGAGGACCGGCGGGTCGGCCACGACCGAAAGGCGCTGCTGGACGGCGGCCTTGTCGGTCACCGCAGCGCTGAACGTCAGGCTGATCGGCGCGCCGACGCCGACCGCCTGCCCGGTGACCGGATCCCAGGAGACCTTGAGCGACTTCGCGGGCGTCCCCGTGACGAAGCTCGACCGGACCGTCTTCGTCCCGGTGACCCCCGCCGCCGGGCTGGTGGAGGCGACCACGTCGTACCGCGAGTCGGAGAACAGGCCGCCGCCCGACGTCCAGGTGCGCCGGTCCGCCGAGAACGTGCCGAGCAGGACGCCGGGATCGGTCTTCTCCGACGCGCTGGCCGCCCGGTTCACGGTGACGTCGGCCAGCGGCGCGTTGGCCCGCACGACCACGTGGTCGGCGAGGGTGATCCCGCTGGCGCCGTCCCCGGGGGTGACGGTCACGGCGGCCGCCGGGGTCGGCGGCGCGGTCGGCGCGGCCTGCTGGGTGCCGCCGCCCGAGGAGCAGCCGACGACGGTGGCCAGCGCCGTGACGATCGCGAGGATCGTGCCGAGCCGGCGGCGCAGTTGGTGGTCGGTCAGGCCGAACGGGCCGTCCGCCGTGAGCACACCGGGCGAGCTGGCCGGTCGTGGGCTCGGGAAGCTCGGCCGCCGACCACGCAAAACGCGTGATGGAATCATTACCGAGCGAGACATGTAATGCCCTCTTCCGAAGAACACGACCGGCGTCGTCGCCGGCCGGAAACCTGAGTTCGAACGGTACCCAGGGCCCGGCGCCGCGTCCCGTCGATCACGGGAACGTGCGGTGTCAGCCGGAAGACCATCACTCTTCGTAGAGTGAATGTATACGGAGGGTAGCACCCTCCGGGTATTCCCCATAAACCCCTCCCCTTCCCCCCTTCCGACGCTCTGCACCACGGTGAGGTTGCTCCCCGGGCGGGACAATTCAGCGGCACCCGAAATCGATCACAGAACCCACGGCAACACCATGGGGGCCGCAACCCGTCACGTCATGTCGACCTATTCCGCAACCCTGGGACGACCATCGCGGCCCGTCGACGGAAAGCACCCGGATCATTGCTTCGTCGTGGTGTCGCACGGACGGTCCGCTTGGGTGCCGCGTGGGAGGTGTCGGCTGGCCGACGTGACATCGGGACGAAACTGGCCGCCGCCCGGGGTGTCACAGCCGTGCCGCAGGATGGGCACCAGCCGCGGGCGCGGGCCGCCCCACGGCCGCCGCCCCACAAACCAAGGAGAGCCGATGGCGATCGTGCTCGGGCCGAACCAGTTCGGGAAGGCGGAGATCCGCCTGGTCCACGTGGACCGCACGAGTCCGGTGCACCGCGTCACCGATCTGAACGTGTCCACCGCGCTTCGTGGCGACTTCGCCGCCGCGCACCTGACCGGCGACAACAGCCACGTGCTCACCACTGATGCGCAGAAGAACACCGTCTACGCCTTCGCCCGGGAACACGGAATTGGCGAGATCGAGAATTTCGCGCTACGCCTCGCCCGGCATTTCGTCGGGTCCTTCCCGTGGATCGGGGGCGCCCGCGTCGAGATCGAGCAGTTCGCCTGGGAACGGATCACGGTCGATGGCGCGCCGCATGACCACGCATTCCGGCGGGCCGGCGCCGAGAAACGGACGACCGTCGTCACCCTGCACGGGGACTCCGCTTACGTCGTTTCCGGGCTGGCCGGGCTGGTCGTGCTCAAGTCGACCGGATCGGAGTTCTGGGGATTTCCGCGCGACCACTACACGACGCTGGCCGAGACGACGGATCGCATCCTGGCCACCGAGGTGACCGCCCGCTGGCGTTACGCCCGCGCCGACCTGGACTTCGGCCCGCTGTTCACCGGGGTGCGCGAGGCTCTCGTCAGCACGTTCGCCCGGGTACACAGCCTGGCCCTGCAGCAGACGCTGTACCGGATGGGCGAGACGGCGCTGACGGCATACCCGGAGGTCGCCGAGATCCGGATGTCGATGCCGAACAAGCACCACTTCCTCGTCGACCTCACCCCGTTCGACCTGGACAACCCGGACGTCGTCTACCAGGTGCCGGACCGGCCGTACGGGCTGATCGAGGCGACCGTGACCCGCGACGACGCTCCGGCGGCGGGCCCGAGCTGGACTAGCTGAGACCTGGACTAGGTGAGACCTGGGCTAGCTGGGGCTAGCTGAGGCGCAGCGTGACGCGGTCGCCGGGGGCGAGGCGCAGGGTTCGGGCGGCGTCGCCGTCGCGGACGGCGAGTGCCGCCATGCCGGCCGCATCGACGTACAGCAGCGGGTCGCCCGGCGCGACGGAGCCGAACGTCTCCCCCACCGCAAGGTCACGATGCTGGTCGTCGCAGGTCAGCCGGGCGCGGGCGGGTGGGCGCAGCCCGGCCTCGGCCAGCAGGGCGCCCGTCGCGGCGAGCTGGACGTTGCCGAAGACGTCGACGAGGACGACCTCGGCTTCGAGCGCGCCGTCCGGGTCGAGCCGTGTGTGGGGGGTGGGCAGGCGGACGAGCGAGGCCGGGTCGAGTGGCGCGCCGAGATCGGTCAGGTCCCGGCCCCCGGCAAGCAGCGCCGCGGCGGGGGCGAAGACGTCCCGGCCGTGGAAGGTGGCGGGTGTGCCCGGCGGGACCGGCAGCCGCACGGCGACCTCGACGCCGCCCAGCCGCTCGGCGGCCTCGACCAGCAGGCCGTTGTCCGGGCCGACGAGGTGTCCGCCGGCCGCCCGCAGCGCGACGGCCCGCCGGGCCGTGCCCACGCCGGGGTCGACGACCGCGAGATGGACGCCGCGGGGCAGCGCGGGCACCGTCTGGGCGAGTACCGCGGCGCCGCGGCGCACGTCCCCGGGGGGCACCAGGTGGGTGACGTCGATGATCCGGGCCGCGGGCAGGGCCCGCAGGATGGCTCCGTGGCAGGCGGCGACGAACCCGTCGGCCAGGCCGTAGTCGGTGGTGAAGCTGACGATCGTCACGGCGCCGGCGGGTCCGCGGCGCGGGGGCCGGGGTTGCCGTGCACCCAGCCCTCGTCGTCGATCCAGCCCTCGCTGTCAACGACGCGGTGCGGGTCGGCGGTGAGGGCCGGCGGGGCGTCATGGACGGCCTGGACGGCCTGGCCGGGGTCGAAGGCGGCCGGCCGGTCGCGCTCGGGGGCCGGGCCGCCGTTGGCCGCGACGACCGCCACCCACGGCAGGATGACGGCGATGGCGACGGCGACGAACCGCAGCCAGCCGTGGAAGGCCACGACCGCCAGCACGAAGCACACGACCCGCAGCGCCATCGACGCCAGGTAGCGAAGCTCCCGGCGCTGGATGTCGGACTGCCGGGACCGGCTGGCGGAGGTGATCAGCACCGTCCGCGGCTGCCTGAACCTCACCCGTACCTCACTCGCCTCGTCCCCGTCCCCCACCCAATATCCTCCTTCCCGCCCGCCGAGGAAAACGGCGCCGACGCGGCACCCGTCACCCGCGCGCTTTCCGGCACCAACCTGTGCGGGAACGTTCATGTACCGGTCGGCTGGTCGTCCGCGGGACGGCTTCGTGCCCTGCCACCGTGCTCGTGTGCGCGTAGCCGTGATCACCGAGTCGTTCCTCCCGCACGTCGATGGGGTGACGAACACGGTGTGCCGCGTCCTGGAACATCTACGTGACCGAGGCCACGAGGCGATGGTCGTAGCGCCCGCACCCGCACCGGCCGCCCGGCGCACCGCCGCACGCGAGCACGCGGACGCGCCGGTGCTGTGGGCGCCCTCGGCGCCGCTGCCCGGCTATCCGGCGTTCCGCTTCGCCGTGCCGTGGCCGGCGCTGACCGCGGCGCTGCGCGAGTTCCGGCCGGACATCGTGCACCTGGCTGCCCCGGCGGGGCTCGGCGCCCAGGCCGTGCTCGCCGCCCGGCGCCTGGACGTGCCGTCCATCGCCGTCTACCAGACCGACATCGCCGCCTTCGCCGCCCGCTACGGGCTGGCGACCGCCGAACGGACGATCTGGCACTGGCTGGCCACCGTGCACCGCCACGCCGCCCGCACGCTCGCGCCGTCCTGGGACGCCGTCGACGCGCTGCTGCGCCAGGGCGTGCAGCGGGTGGCCCGCTGGAGCCGGGGCGTCGACCTGGAGCGGTTCGACCCGCGCCATCGCGACGAGGAGCTGCGCCGTGAGCTCGCGCCGCACGGGGAGCTGCTCGTCGGCTACGTCGGGCGGCTCGCGAGGGAGAAGCGGGTGGAGCTGCTCGGCGGGATCGCCGACCTGCCCGGCACCCGGCTCGTCGTGGTCGGCGACGGTCCGTCGCGCGCGGCGCTGACCCGGCAGCTGCCCGGCGCGGCGTTCCTGGGCTTCCGGGGCGGCAGCGACCTGTCGAAGGCCGTCGCGAGCCTGGACCTGTTCGTCCACACCGGCGTGCACGAGACGTTCTGCCAGGCGGCGCAGGAGGCCAAGGCCAGCGGCGTGCCGGTGGTGGCGCCCGCGGCCGGGGGGCTGCTCGACGTGGTCGAGCACGGCCGCACCGGCCTGCACTACACCCCCGGCGACGCGGCGGCCCTGCGCGCCCAGGTCGCAGCGCTGATCGGCGATCCGGACCGGCGGGCGGTGATGGCGCTGGCGGCGCGCGACTCCGTCACCGGCTGCGGCTGGAGCTCGATCGGCGACGAACTCCTCGGACACTACCGCGACGTGCTCGGGACAGGCGGACGCGGCCGAGGATCACGGGCGAGGGGACAGGTGGTCACAGCATGAAGATCGTGCAGACGGCGAACTTCGTTGCGCCGGCTTCCGGGGGGATCCGGACGACGCTGCGTCACCTCGCGGCGGGGTACGCCGCAGCCGGCCACGAGGTGGTCCAGATCGTGCCCGGCGAGCAGGACGGGGTCGAGGAGCTCGGGGGCACCCGGGTGCTGCGGGTACGCGCGCCGCGGCTGCCCGGCACCGGCTACCGGGTGATCAGCCAGCCATGGCGGGTCGCGGCGCTGCTCGACGCCGAGCAGCCCGACCGGCTGGAGGTCCACGACCGGGCGACGCTCGCCCCGCTGGGCCGGTGGGCACGCCGCCGCCGGGTGCCGTCGCTGGTCGTCAGCCACGAGCGGCTCGACCGGCTGCTGGGCACCTGGACGCCGGTGCGGCTGCGGGGCATGCTGCCCGTGACGGCGGCGGCGGACCGGGCGAACACCGCGCTGGCCGCCTCCTTCGACACGGTGGTCACGACGACGGCGTGGGCCGCGGCCGAGTTCGTCCGCCTCGGCACGCCGAACCTGTGCCACATCCCGCTCGGCGTGGAGCTCGGCGGCTTCCACCCGGACCGGCGGGACCGCACGCTGCGGCGGGCCTTCGCCCGCGACCGGGAGGCGCTGCTGGTCGTCGCCAGCCGGCTGTCCCCGGAGAAGCGGGTCGACCTGGCCGTCGACGCGGTCGCCGAACTGGTCCGCCGGCGGGTGCCGGTGCGGCTGGTGATCGCCGGGGACGGGGCCGCCCGCGGGCGGCTGGAGCGGCGCGCCGCGGGGCTGCCCGTGACGTTCCTCGGGTTCGTCGCCGACCGGGAGCGGCTCGCTGGGCTGCTGGCCAGCGCCGACGTGGCGCTCGCTCCCGGGCCGGTGGAGACGTTCGGCCTGTCGGCGCTGGAGGCGCTCGCCAGCGGCACCCCGGTCGTCGTGCACCACGCCAGCGCGCTCGCCGAGCTGGTCGTGCCCGGGGTGGGCCTGATCGCGGCCGGCAGCGGGTTCACCTTCGCCGACGCCGCCGCGGAGCTGCTCGCCGCCTCGCCCGCGCAGGTCGCGGCGCGCCGCGGCGCCACCCGGGCGCGGGCGGAGGGGTTCACCTGGGCGGCGACGGTCGCGGGCTTCCTCGCCTGCCACGGCGGCGAGCCGGCCGCCCCGGCGGCGCCCCCCGAGCCACCGGCCGGCATCCCGGCACCGCCGCTGGCCGCCTGAAGGGTCCGGGCAGCATGCCTGCCGACTGGTCGCCGCGCTACGTCGCCCTGGGCGACAGCATCACCGTCGGGCTCGGCGACGGGGTGACGATGGGCCGGGAGCACCGCGGTACCGCTCCGGCCCGCGGGTTCGCCGCGCGTCTCGCCGAGCTGCTCGGCCCGCCCGGCGCCGTCCAGTACACCAACCTGGCGACCACCGGGGCGACCGCCCGCGAGGTGCGCACCCACCAGCTGCCCCTCGCGCTCACCCTGGCGCCCCGGGTGGCCACCGTCGTCGCCGGCATGAACGACGTCCTCAAGCCGACGTTCGACCCGCTGCGGGTGCGCCAGGACCTGGTGTGGACGGTCAGCCGGCTGCGCGCCGAGGGCACCGTCGTCCTGACCGCGACCATGCCCGACCCCGGTCGGCTGCTGCGGCTGCCCGGGCCGCTGGCCCGGCTGCTCGCCGAGCGGGTGGAACGGCTCAACGCGGCGGTCCTCGCCACCGGCCGGACCGATCCCGGGGTGCTCGTCGTCGATCTGGGCCGGCACCCGGCGGTGCGCCGGCGGTCCAGCTTCGATGTCGACCGGGTGCATCCCGGCCCGCACGGGCACCAGCTGATCGCGCAGGCCTTCGCGCACCGGCTCGCCCAGGCCGGGGTACCACTTGTCGGCCCGCTGACCGGCGCGAACGGGATCGTGGACGGTGATGCGGAGGTGAGGGCACCGGGTTCGCTGCGGCACTCCTACTGGCTGTTCAGCGTCGGGCTGCCGTGGCTCGCCGGGCGGTGCCTGGCACGCGGAGAACGGCGGGTCTCCTACCCGATGGTCGTCCCGCAGGCGGAAAATCTGCCTCGGAGTCTGCCTCGGCGTGCCTGAGGGCCCTGACATTGCCTACGGTAGGGCCTGTGCTTCCCGCCCTGTCAGCCTCGCCCCGGTCCGGCGTCCTCACCGGATGGGGCAACGCGTGGCTCGCCGGGCTCGTCGGGCTCGACGATGTGATCACCCAGGTGCACCGCGCGCTCGGCGGTGCGGCGGCCCCGCACATCCTCGGCGACGAACCCCTTGTCCTCGGTCTCGGCGCGCTGCGATCCGCCGGCGCGCAGCGGCTGCGGCTCGTGCTGCCCGTGCCGGGGGACGCCGCCGGCCTGCCCGGCCCGCCGGAGGTCAACCGGGACGCGATCACCGCCGGCGAGGCCGTGCTCGTCGTCGGGCCGAACCCGCCGCTGGCGCTGGTGCCCGGCGTGGTCGTGCACGGCCCGGCGCTGGAGGGCGGGCTGGAGTCGGTGCACTGGCGAGTGCTCGCGGCGGCGCGGGTGCCCGTTCCCGGCGCCGGGTTGCGCGCCGCCGAGCTGGAGCTCGGCGAGGCGATCCGCACGACGACGGCGGCGCTGGTCCACCTCGACATCGCCAGCGCCCGTCCCGAGGTGCTCAACGTGCTGCGCGATCGGGTCGAGGAGGAGCCGGGTCCCGGTCTCGGCCCGGGGTATCCGCCGGGCGCGCACGCGCTGCTGGCCCGGGCGGAGCGGTTGTCGACGCTGCTCGACCTGGCCGCCCGCGATGACGGCGCGGCCGTGACGGCCAGCGAGATCGCCCGCCGCTCGGCGGCGCTGCGCGGTCTGTCCGCGGCGGTGCGCCGTGCCTACGAGGCGGCCTACGGCGCGTTCGACCCCAGCTACGCTACGGTGCCGCCGCGCCGGCGCTAGTTAGTTCAGCCGGGGGCAGAAGTGGCCGCCGGGATCGTCCGGGCGGCCGCAGAGCACGCACGGGGGGCGGCCGGCGGCGACGATGGTGCGGGCGCGCTCGATGAACGCGCGGGCCTGGCGGATCGACAGGCCGACGCGCAGCGAGTCAAGCTCGTCCTCGCTTTCGGGTAGCCGTATCTCCCCCGGGGACAGCCCCGCGGCCTCGACGAACACCCGGTGGCCGTCCCAGGAGACGGTGAGCTGCCCGAGGTGGAAGTCCTCCTGAAACGGCGCGTCGAGCGGGGCGAGGTCGATCTCGACGTCCGCCGCGGCCGGCAGCGGGATGCCCTGGGTCTGGCCGACCTGGCCGAGCAGCGTGTTCAGCCCTTCGGCGAGCGCCGTGACCTCCGTCTTCTCCAGACCCACCGTCACGACCTGGCCGCGTCCGGCGGCCTGCAGGAAGAAGACACGGTCCCCAGGCTGCCCGACGGTGCCGACCACGAACCGATCGGGGGATTCGAACACGTAGCGCTGCATAGCTCCCATCGCTCCGTTACCCTTTTTCGCCTCGTCGTCCGGTCATGGTTGCGCCGTCACCCATCAGTATCGCCGTTTCGGGGACGAGTCCACTCCCCGGTGGCTGGCGCCCAATCCCCGGTGGCTGGCAGCAGTGTGGTGCGCAGACGTCGGTCCAGGGTCCAAGCACGGACAGTGATCGTCGGGGCAGGGTCGGATCGCGAAGCTCGTCGACGAGTTCCCGGACCATCGCGACGAAGCGCGGGTCGGTACCCACCGTGCCGGCGCGGGTCGCCGGCAGTCCCAGTCCGCGCGCCCGGCGCAGCGCCACGACGTCGAGGTCGTGGACGACCTCCATATGGTCGCTGACGAAGCCGATCGGGACGAGGACGGCGCCGGCCGCGCCGGCCGCGGCCAGCTCGGCGAGCCGGTCGCCGACATCTGGTTCCAGCCAGGACACGGACGGCGGCCCGCTGCGGCTGCAGAAGACGATCTCGACCGGGTGGCGCACCCCGGTGCGCCGCTCGACGCCGGCGGCGATCAGGTCGGCGACGGCGCGCAGCTGGCGAGGGTAGGCATCGCCGTGCGGACCGCTGGCCGCCGACTGCGACAGGGGCAGCGAATGGGCGGTGAACAGCAGGTGGGCGTCGGCACGGGCCTTCACCGGCAGGTCGGCGAGCGCGGCCAGGCAGTGGTCGATCATCGGCTCGACGAAGCCGGGATGGTCGAAGAACAGCCGCAGCTTGACCAGCTCCGGGCGCTGCGTGCCCGCCGGCAGCGCGGCCAGCGCCCCGGCGAGGTCCTCGCGGTACTGGCGGCAGCCCGAGTGCGACGCGAACGCCGAGGTGACGAAGCAGGCCGCCCGGCGGACGCCGGCCGCGGACATCTCCGCGACCGTGTCGGTCAGGTAGGGGGCCCAGTTGCGGTTGCCCCAGTAGACGGGCAGCTCGGGCAGGCTCGCGCGCAGGGCGGCGGCGAGCGCCCGGTTCTGGTCGTTGAGCGGGCTGCGGCCGCCGAACATCCGGTACTGCTCGGCGACCGCCTCGATCCGGGCGGGCGGGATGGCACGCCCGGCGGTGACGTTGCGCAGGAACGGCAGCACGTCGTCCGGCCCCTCGGGCCCCCCGAAGGAGACGAGCAGGAGCGCGTCGACCTCGCCGCCGCCCGTCATCGCGGCACGCGGTGGGCCAGGGCCGCCGGATAGGTGGGGAAATAGCGGCCGATGGTGGACAGCTCGAACGACGGCAGGATCGAGCCGGCGGGCTCGCGGGCGAGCAGGTACTCGAACGAGGCCCGGACCAGGGCGATGAGAGCCGGCCCGTCCGCGGGGTCGGTCGCCGTCGCGGCGAGGACCGCGTCGTCGACCCGGACCTGGTACTGGAAGGACAGCCCCGGTACCCCGGGCGCGGTCTCCTCCGCCACCGTCACGTCGAAGTCACGGCCACCGCGTGGTTCCACCAGGATCACGCTCATCGCCCACTCCCTCGTGGCTGCGCCGGCGACCCAGCCGGCGACCCAGCCGACGACAGGGCCAGCGACAGGGCCGGCGGCAGGGCTCCCCCACCCACGATATCCGCCAGCGCCGCGGCACACCCACCCACGGGCTCGGGCGTCAGTGACCCATGCTCAGGCCGCCGTCGACCGGGATCAGCGCGCCGTTGACGTAGCTGGCGGCGGGCGAGGCCAGGAAGGCCACCAGAGCCGCGACATCCTCCGGCTCGCCCATCCGCCCGCCGGGCACCGCCGCGGTGAGCGCCTCGCGCTGGGCGTCGGTGAGCGCGTCGGTCATGTCCGTGCGGATCGGGCCGGGGGCGACGACGTTGGCGGTGATGTTGCGCGGGGCGAGCTCGCGGGCGAGGGAACGGGCGAAGCCGATCAGGCCCGCCTTGGACGCCGCGTAGTTCGACTGGCCCGGACCGCCGACGGACGCCACCACGGACGAGACGAAGATCAGCCGGCCGCGGCGCAGTCGCATCATCGGCCGCGTCGCCCGCTTGACGACCCGGTAGGCGCCCAGCAGGTTCGTGTCGACGACCTCCTGGAAGGCATCCTCGCTCATGGTGGCGAGCAGGGTGTCGCGCACGATGCCGGCGTTGGACACCACGATCTCGACGGGGCCGAGCTCACCCTCGATCTCGGTGAACGCCTTGTCGACGCTCTCGGTGTTGGTGACGTCCAGCCGGACGCCCAGCATGCCCTCGGGCGCCGAGCCGCCCCGGCTGCCCACCGCGACGCGGTTGCCCGCGGCGGCCAGCGCCAGCGCGCAGGCCGCGCCGATCCCGCGGTTACCACCCGTCACCAGAGCGACGCGACCCTCGTTTTCGACCATGGCGGGAATAGTAGCCGTCCGGTACGGGATCCTGACGTTCATGCGGGTGACGATCCGGGTTCAGCCAGGAGCGCGCGGCGGCGGCGTCGGCGGGCTGTGGGACGACCCGCGGGACGGCGCGATGCTGGTGGTGCGGGTCGCCGCGCGCGCCGTCGACGGCCGCGCCACCGAGGCCGCGCTGCGTGCCCTCGCCGACGCCCTGGGCGTGCGCCGCGCCGACCTGTGCCTTGTGCGCGGCGCGACCAGCCGGGCGAAGACCGTCGAGGTCACGCCGACCCCCGCCGTCCCCGAGGACGCCCTGCGCGCCCGCCTGCACGACCTTCTGCACGCCTGACAGGCGGGCATATCGAGCGGCAAACCCGGCATACGTGATGTTCAGGGCGGCCACCGCGTCGAACCGCCGCCCTGCCCGACCACCACCGAGGTGGGGGGAGCAGCCCACGAGGTAACGGCGGGACACGGATGCTGAAATGGTGCGGCAGGCATTGCCGGTGCGTGGGCGCGGCCCGGCCGGCGGGCGGTGGCGCCCGGCGCGTACCGCCGATCCTGGCCGGGGGCGCAACCTCCGGCCCTCATCGCACGTCCGGACAGGGGAGGTCGGCGTCGTGGGACGGAGGCCGATCATGCGCAGGCCGGACAGCCGTGCGGTCGACGCGACGCGCGCGTATGTCGCTCGGGGGGAGCTCACCCTTGGACCAGACGACACTGGACCAGACACCACTGGACCAGACGCCACCACATCCGCGAGCGCCACGCCCGCCGGCCCGCCCCGGCCACTCGCGAACGGCACAGGCCCCTCCGACGGCACAGGCGAGACCGTGCTGACCACGCCGACGACCTACGCGTCGGCGGGCGGGCCTGCCGAGTCAGCGCCCGGCCACGCCCGTGCGGCCACGGATGGCGACACGCCCTCCCACGCCCCCGACGGCCTCATCCCGAACGGTCTCGTCCCGAACGGCGTCACGGCGGGCCCCGCGCCCGCGCCGCCCGCGCCGCCGGTGCCGGGGCCGCCGGGGGGCGTGCTCGACCTCGAGGCGCTGGCCACCCTGGACGGCCGGCTGCGCACCGTGGCCGCGGCGATCATCGACGAGGGGGTGCGGTCGGGACGCCGCTCCCCCGCCGACGCTCGCCTGGACCGGGCGGGAGTGGCGGCGGCCTCCAGCGTCGCGACCGTGCTGTGGTTCGACGGGCTGCGCGCCGAGGACCGGGTCAGCGTCACGCCGCACGCGGCGCCGCTCGTCCTCGCCGTGCACCATCTGCTCGAGGACGCGCTGCTCGTGGATGCGCGGGCGGCGGGCCATGACGACGAGGCCGCGCCGGCCGGCCGGCGGCCCGCCCCGGTGGAGCTGGACGCAGGGCCGGTGCGCATGCTGGGCGCGGGCAACGTCGGGCCGAGCGGCACCGTGTGGGCGGCGCTGGCCCGCCGCTACGCCGGGCAGCGCTTCGACGTGGCGCCGAGCGGGCGGCAGATCTGCCTGATCGACTTCGCGGAACTGCGCGACCCGGCCGTCTGGGAGACGATCACCGACGAGCGGGTCGCCCACCTCGGCGAGCTGTTCTGGGTCGTCACGGTCGCCGGCGCCGGCGTGTCCCCCGGCGCGCCGGGCGGGCCCGAGGGTGCTCGCGACGCCAGCGGCATCCATGGGATCGGTGGGACTGGTGGGATCGGTGGGCCGGGGGGCATCGGGGGGCCCGGGCGGGCGGCGCGGATGTTCGAGGCGGCGGGCTGGCAGGTGCTCACGGTGCGCCACGGCCGCCGGCTCGGCGCGTTGCTGCGCGCCCCCGGCGGGCAGGCACTGACGTCCCGACTCGACCAGCTCAGCCCGGCGGAGTACCAGGACCTGCTGCACCTACGGGGTACTGAGCTGCGACGCCGGCTGGCCGGCCCGGGGGCGGCCGGCGCGGGGGTGAGCCGCCTGCTCGACACGATGGGCGACGACGAGATCCTCGCCTGCCTGCGTGACCTCGGCGGCCACGACATCCCGCTGCTCATCGACGCCTTCGACGAGGTCGCCGCCGACCGCCCGACCGTGCTGTTCGCCTACACCGACGACCTCCTCCACGCTCCCGACCAGCCGGCACCCGCCGTCACCGAGCAGGGCCCCGCGGCCGCCGTGATCAGCGCCGGCGACGCGGATGCGGTGGATGCGGATGCGGCGGACACGGACGTGGACGGAGGGGATGTCGCCGTGGTCGACGGTGTCGCGGCGTCCCGGGCGGGTGTTCCCGTCGAGGCCGGCCCGGACGTGCCCGCGGCCGTGGTGGCGCGGCGCGCCGACCTGGCTGTCCGCCCGGCCGGGGACGGTCTGGGGCCGCTGCCGTGGAGCTCGGGCGCCCGCCGGCTGGCCCGGCATGTGGCCGCCTACCTGGACCGGGCGCCGACGGCGCCGCGTGACCCGGCGCCCGTCCCTGCGCACACCGGCCGCGCGTTCCCGGCGTGGATCTCCACGCAGGCGGCGTTCGGACTGCTGTTGCGCGATCTGCCGGCCCTCGCCCCGGCGACGGCCGCCGCCGTCGTCACGGTCAGCACCCGCGCGGCCGACCCGGTGCTCGCCGGCTGGCTCGCCGCCGGCCCCGACGGGCCCGCGGGCGCGGCCGACCGTGGCGCGGTCGAGGTCGTGGCGGACCATGGCGGCCGGCGGGTGAGCGGGCGGCATGTCGCCGGCGGGCTGTCGGCGGCGGCGTTCGGCGGGGTGCTGGGGTCGCTGGGGGTGGCGTGGAGCCGGCAGGGCCTGCCGCTGCTGCCGATCGGCGTCGCCGACGAGGTGAGTGCGGGGCGGGTGCTCCCGGGATGGCTCGCCGCCGGCGCCACCGACGCCCGGTCGGTGCTCGCGGTGGCCGACACCGGGTTCGACGCGGCGTCACGCGCGCTGGCCTGGAACGGCGGCGACGGGGTGCCCACCGCGGTCGCGACCACCTGGATCCCGGCGTTCGCCGACGACACGGCCTGGTGCCTGCTCGCCGGGCTCGACCGCCTCGCCCGCCTCGACGGCGCGTCCAGCCTCGTCCGGTTGTCCGCCCGGCCGGTGGACCAGCGCCTCGCCGAGCTGCCGGCGGACCCGGACGCCCGGCGCCGCCGCCGCGCCCTGGTGCTCGCCGGCGGCTACCGGCTGCACGAGGGCGGCCCGGACGCCGTGATCACCCTGGTCGGCGTCGGGCCGGTCCTGCCGGAGGTGCAGCTCGCCGCGGCACGGCTGCGGGCGGGGCTGGGCCGCGAGGTCAGCGTGGTGTGCCTGACGTCGCCGAACGCGGTCTTCCACGCCCTGCAGGCCCGCCGCGGCCTGGCCGAGGGGTCCGACGCGCTGCTCGCCGAGCTGTTCCCGGCCGAGCGGCGCACCCCGATCGTCACCGTCGTCGACGGTGACCCCCGCGCGCTGAGCTTCCTCGCCGGGGTGCACGGTGACCCGATCTCCACGCTCGGCTCGGCGGCGCCGCCGCCGGGCTCGCCGCCGGCCGCCGACGCCGAGCCCGTGCCGGCCGACACGATCATCGGCACCGCCCTGGACCTGCTCGACGAGGCTGCCGGCCGCTGATCCGGCGGACCGGCGGCGCGGGTCAGACGCCGACGGCGTGCACCCCGCCGTCGACGTGGACGGTCTCGCCGGTGGTCGCGGGGAACCAGTCGGACAGCAGCGCCACGCAGGCCTGGGCGGCCGGGGTGGTGTCGTGGACGCTCCAGCCCAGCGGCGCGCGGCCGTCCCAGACATCCTCGAACTGGCTGAAGCCGGGGATGCTCTTGGCCGCCATCGTCCGCAGCGGGCCGGCGGCGACCAGGTTCACCCGCACGCCGCGGGGGCCGAGGTCGCGGGCGAGGTAGCGGGCCGCGGAGGCGAGCCCGGCCTTGGCGACGCCCATCCAGTCGTAGGACGGCCAGGCCACCGAGGCGTCGAAGTCGAGGCCGACGACTGACGCCCGCTCGCCGAACAACGGCAGCGTCGCGCGGGTCAGCGACGCCAGCGACCAGGTCGAGACCTGCAGCGCCGTGCCGACCTCGGACCACGCCGCCTCGACGAACGGCTTGCCGCCGAGCACCGACTCGGGGGCGAAGCCGATCGCGTGCAGTACGCCGTCAAGGCCGTCGACGTGTTCGAGGACGCGCTCGGCGAGGGCCGCGAGCTGCTCCTCGTCGGTGACGTCGAGTTCGACGACGGGCGCCTCGGTGGGCAGCCGCTTCGCGATGCGGCGGGTCAGGGACAGGCCACGGCCGAAGCCGGAGAGAACCACCCGGGCGCCCTGTTCCTGGGCGATGCGGGCGACACTGAAGGCGATCGACGCCTCGGTGAGGACCCCCGTGACGAGGATCCGCTTACCTTCGAGAAGTCCGCTCATGGCCCGCATCCTGCCAAACATCGGCGGCCCCGCGGGTATCCGTGGTCCAGCAAGTCCGGCCTCGCCCCACTGACCTGGACCGACGCGGGACCCCTCGCGTCCGGCTCGGACCACATGCTCGGACAACGTGGCATCAGCCGCGGGCGGCGAGACGGCGGCGGCCGGCGCGGGTGACCGGCTCGACGAAACGGGCGGCGAGCGGGCCGATGATCGCCATGAGCAGCACATAGCAGGCGGCGAGGGGCCCGAGTTTCGGTTCGATGCCGGCGGCGACGGCGAGGCCGGCGATCACGATGGAGAACTCGCCGCGGGCGACGAGCGCCGCGCCGGCGCGGAAGCGACCCATGGTGCCGATCCCGGCGCGCCGCGCGGCCCACCAGCCGGTGAAAACCTTCGTCGCGACGCCGGCCAGCGCCAGCAGCGAGCCGGCGAGCAGCGCCGAGGGGATCTGCGCCGGGTCGGTCTGCATGCCGAAGAAGACGAAGAACACCGCCGCGAACAGGTCACGCAGCGGGCTGAGCACCTCCTGCGCCCCCTCGACGACCGGCCCGGACAGGGCGATCCCGACGAGGAAGGCGCCGACCGCCGAGGAGACCTGCAGGCGCTGCGCGATCCCGGCCACCAGCAGGGCGAGGCCGAGCACCCGCAGCAGCAGGATCTCGTCGTTGCGGTCGGCCTTCGGGTTGAACACCAGCCGGCTGACCTTGTCGCTGTGGCGCAGGGCGACGAACAGGACCGCGACGAGCAGCCCGAGCGCGACCGCGACGGTCACCGACCCGCGGCTGATCGTCTGGTGCGCCAGCAGCGCGGTGAGGACCGGCAGGTAGATGGCCATCGCCAGGTCCTCGAGCACGAGGACGGACAGCACCACCGGCGTCTCCCGGTTGCCGAGCCGGCCGAGGTCCCCGAGGACCTTCGCGATGATGCCGGACGACGAGATGGCCGTCACCCCGCCGAGCACGACCGCCGCGACCGGCCCCCAGCCGAGCAGGAACGCCGCCACCACCCCGGGGGTGGCGTTGAGCAACAGGTCGAGCACGCCCGCGGGGGCGTTGCCGCGCAGGCCGTGCAGCAGTTCCTCGGCGGTGTACTCGAGGCCCAGGGTCAGCAGCAGCAGGACGACGCCGATCTCGGCGCCGACCTCGATGAACTCCTCACTGGCGCCCAGTGGCAGCAGGCCGCCGTGCCCGAAGGCCAGGCCGCCGAGCAGGTACAGGGGGATCGGGGAGATGCCGCCGCGCATCGCCAGATGGCCAAGGATGCCCAGGGAGAACAGGACTCCGCCGAGCTCGAGAAAGGTGGTGGGTGTGGAGTGCACTCGTTTCGGCCAACCAGCTCGTCAACCGGTGCGGAGCAACGCGGCGACGCTCGCCGTGTTCTCCGGGGTCCCGACGACGACCACGATGTCGCCCACCTCGAACCGGAAGTCCGGTCGCGGTGAGGCGTGCACGATCTGGTCGCGCACGACGGCGACGATGGACGCGCCCGTCCGGGTGCGGGCCTGCGTGTCGCCCAGCGGGCGGCCCGCGTACGGGGAGTCGGGCTGGATGGCGATCTGATCGCCGACCAGGCCGGCGAACGCCTTGCTGATGTCGGTGAGCTTCTCGACGATGTGCGGCGCGCCGAGCAGTTCGGACAGCGCGTCGCTCTCCTCCGCGGTCAGCGGCACGCACTCGCGGGTGGCGTCGCTGTCCTCCGCATCGTAGATCACGAGTTCACGCCGACCGTGGTGATGGGACACCACCCCGAGGCGGCGCCCACTGCGGGTCTGGAAGTCGTGCCGCAGCCCGATGCCGGGAAGCGCGGTCTCCTCGATATCCACAACAGCCCTTTCCGAGCGACGGCGCCCGTTTCATCCCGTGGCGGACACCCGCATACCTCCAGGTGAGCCGCCTTCGTCACCCTAGCCAACGACCGTCCGCGATCCTTGCCACGGCACCGCCGTCGCCCCTCGCCACATACCCGACACCGACGGCGAGTCACCGAGTTCGCTGCGCTACCTCGCCGTCACGGGGCCGGAAGCGGCCGAGGTCACCTCGCCGGAACCGCTGGCCCGGCGACGATTACCCACCACTGCGCGTTGGAACGGTCAAAGTGACAGCGGCGTTCCGCGACGCCGATCCCCAGACCGCCCGGAACCGGGACGTCCAGGCGAGACCGAGGGAGAGCGCCCACCGTGCTGAACCGAAGTGCCCATCTGCTGCGCCGGATCGCGCTGACCGTGCTCGGCGTCGCCATCCTCGGGGTCGGCGTCGCGATGCTCGCGCTGCCCGGACCGGGCTTCCTCGTGATCGCTCTTGGCTTCTTCGTGCTGAGCCTCGAGTACGAGTGGGCGCGGCGGCGCTTCGAGCAGGCCCGGCGCAAGGCCGCCGACCTCGCCGACCAGGCCGCCGCCAACGCGCTGTCCTCGGCCTTCACGATCGTCTTCGGGATCGGCATGGTCTCGGCGGGCGTGGCGTGGATCGTCGTCGACAGCCTGCCCGCGTCGTCGCCGTGGACCGGCGGGAGCCTGATCTTCAGCGGCCTGGTCGTCCTGAGCACGATGATCGTCAGTCTCTGGCAGGCGCGCCAGGCCCGCCTCGCCGGCGAACCGACCCCGGCCGAGCTGCTCGAACGGCGCGATCACCCCGACCGCGCGGCGCACTCCGACCGCGCGGCTACTGGCCCTGGGTCTCCTGGTTGATGCCCACGACGCCGGCCTGGCGGTGCACGCAGGCGTAGATCGCGGCCCGGTCGGCCGTCGACGCCCGGGCGACGTCGTAGCGCAGCGGGTACACCCGGCTGCTGGCCAGGTTGTTGCGATCCGGCGGTTCCTGGATGGCCTTGCCGACCGAGGGGCACGCGGCCCGCACGGCGTCCTTCTGCGCCTTCGTCGCGTCCGGGCTGAAGTAGACGACCGCCTCCTGCTGCGGCGGCGGCCCGCTGGTGGAGGCGTACACCCCGAAGACGATCAGGCCGATGCCGGCCAGGGTGATAGCGACGACGGCGGTGCGACGCCGCGGATCCATCAGGTAACGCAGCGCGCGGGTGATGCCGCTCTGCCACGATTCGGCCACGTCGTGATTCCTGTCACATCGGGGAAGAAAATCTGGTCCGGATAACGGGTGGACCACCGCGAAGTCCGGACCCCCAACGTAGCCGCCCCGCGCGGTCCGTATGGTGAACGCCTTTGTGAGGCACAGCGACCCACACCGTCGAACAGCGATACACGCCGTCGACCGGCGGGCGCCCGCCCACGATCCGGCCCAACGACGGGCCACCCACCATCGGAGCGAGAGAGCGAGGACAGGTCGTGCCATCCCTGATCGAGGACTACGCGCTGATAGGCGATACCCACTCCGCGGCGCTCGTGGCACGGACAGGGTCGATCGACTGGCTGTGCCTGCCCCGGTTCGACTCGCCGTCCTGTTTCGCCGCGCTGCTCGGCGATCCGGACGACGGCCACTGGCAGATCGCGCCGGTCGAGCCGGTGCTCGGCGTCAGCCGCCGCTACCGGGGCGACACCCTGGTGCTGGAGACGGACATGACCACCGCGTCGGGCACCGTGCGCATCGTCGACGCCATGTACCCGCACAACGGCACGCACACCGTGCTGCGCCTGGTCGAGTGCCTCGAGGGCGCGGTGCGGATGCGCTCGGAGACCCGGTTCCGCTTCGACTACGGCTCGATCGTGCCGTGGGTGCGCCGCGTCGACGAGCACACCATCAGTGCCATCGCCGGCCCGGACGCTGTGACGCTGCGCACCACCGCCCCGATGGAGGGGCACGACATGGCCACCTACGCGGAGTTCAGCGTCGCCGCCGGCCAGTCCGTCCCCTTCTCGCTGACGTGGACGCCGTCGCACCAGTCGCCGCCGCCGCCGCACGACGTCCGGCGCATGATCACCCTGACCGAGGCGTGGTGGTCGGACTGGATGGCCGGCTGCACCTACGACGGCCAGTGGCAGCCGGCGGTGCGCCGCTCGCTGATCACGCTGAAGGCGCTGACCTACGCGCCCACCGGGGGGATCGTCGCCGCCGTCACCACGTCGCTGCCCGAGCACATCGGCGGCGTGCGCAACTGGGACTACCGCTACTGCTGGCTGCGCGACGCGACGATCACCCTGCTCGCCCTGCTCGACGCCGGCTTCACCTCCGAGGCGACGGCCTGGCGGGAATGGCTGCTGCGCGCGGTCGCCGGCGACCCGTCCCGGGTCCAGATCATGTACGGGGTGGCCGGGGAGCGCCGGCTGCCCGAGTACGAGGTGCCGTGGCTCGCCGGCTACGAGAACTCCTCCCCCGTGCGGGTCGGCAACGCCGCCGTCGACCAGTTCCAGCTCGACGTGTACGGCGAGGTCCTCGACGCGCTGCACGTCGCCCGGGTCGCCACCGCCGGGCACGGCGACGACTCCTGGCCGCTGCAGACCAAGCTGATGGACTTCCTCGAGACCGGCTGGCGCAAGACCGACGAGGGCATCTGGGAGGTCCGCGGCCCGCGCCGGCACTTCGTCCACTCCAAGGTGATGGCCTGGGTGGCCGCCGACCGCGCGGTGCGCGGCATCATCGAGTCGGGCCTGCCGGGCCCGGTGGACCGCTGGTCGGCGCTGCGCGACGAGATCCACACCGAGGTCTGTTCCCGCGGCTTCGACCAGGACCGGGGCACCTTCACCCAGTTCTACGGCTCCAAGGAGCTCGACGCGGCGCTGCTGTACATGCCGCTGGTCGGCTTCCTGCCGGCGACCGACCCGCGGGTCGTCGGCACCGTCGCCTCCATCGAACGCGAGCTGATGGAGGACGGGTTCGTGCTGCGCTACCCGACCGCCGAGGACGGCGCCGTCGACGGCCTGCCCGCCGGCGAGGGCGCGTTCCTCGCCTGCACGTTCTGGCTCGCCGACAACTACGCGCTGTCCGGGCGGGTGGACGAGGCGCAGGAGCTGTTCGAGCGGTTGCTGTCGCTGCGCAACGACGTCGGCCTGCTCGCCGAGGAGTACGACCCGCGGCTCGGTCGGATGACCGGCAACTTCCCGCAGGCGTTCAGCCACGTCCCGCTGGTGAACACGGCCCGCACGCTCACCGACGCGCTGCGCGGCGTCCCGCGCTCGCGCACCGACCGGGCGCACCCGCCCGGCCACTTCTTCGGCTGAGCGGCCAGTTCTTCGGCTGAGCGGCGGGGCTCGGGCGGACCCTCGGACGGGTCCGCGGCGAGCACGCCGATACTGGTCCGGTACGACGGACGGGTAGGGACACGGACAGGGGGCGGGTGTGGCGGGTCGCATCGCGGTGATCGGTGGCGGCATTCTCGGGCTGGCGGTGGCTCGGCGGCTCGGTCAGGTCGAACCGGGCGCGACGGTGACCGTCTTCGAGAAGGAGACCGACGTCGCCCGCCACCAGACCGGGCGCAACAGCGGCGTCGTCCACGCCGGCCTCTACTACGTGCCCGGCTCGCTGAAGGCGACGCTGTGCCGGCGCGGCGTCGGGCTGCTGCGCGAGTTCTGCGAGGCGCACGACATCCGCTACGAGGAATGCGGCAAGGTCGTCGTCGCCGTCGACGACAGCGAGCTGGAGCGCCTCGCCACCATCGAGAAGCGGGCCGAGGCCAACGGCGTGCCGGGCACCCGGATGCTCGACGCGGCCGAGCTGCGCCAGATCGAGCCGCACGCCCGCGGCGTCGCCGCGCTGCACTCCCCCACCACCGCGATCGTCGACTACCCCGGTGTCGCCCGCGCGCTGCGCACGGAGATCGAGGCCGCCGGCGGGGCGGTGCGCACCGGCGCCGAGGTGATCGGCGTGGACGAGCGGCCCGACGGCGTGCACCTGCGGGTGACCGTGCGCGCCTCGGCCCGCGCCCGTCCCAACGGCAACCACGAGGTCGCCGCGCACGACGGCGGGCGGGTCAGCGCCGTCACCGAGCGGGTCGGCCCGTTCGACCTGCTCATCACCTGCGCCGGCCTGCAGTCGGACCTGGTCGCCACGCTCACCGGGGAGGACCCGTCCCCGCAGATCGTGCCGTTCCGCGGCGACTACTGGCTGCTGCGGCCCGAGCGGCGTGACCTCGTCCGCGGGCTGATCTACCCGGTGCCGGACCCGCGCTACCCGTTCCTCGGCATCCACCTGACCAAGCGCATCGACGGCGAGGTGCTCGTCGGCCCCAACGCCGTGCTCGCCACCGCCCGCGAGGGCTACACGGTCGGCACGCTGCACGGCGCCGACCTGCGCCGCACCCTCACCTGGCCGGGCTTCCACCAGATGGCCCGCACCCACTGGAAGACCGGCGCCAAGGAGATGCTGCGCACGGTCAGCCGCCGGGCGTTCGTCGCCGAGGCCCGCCGCTACGTCCCCGAACTGCGGCCCGCCGACGTCGTTCGCGGCCCCGCCGGCGTGCGCGCGCAGGCCGTCGCCCGCGACGGCAGCCTCGTCGACGACTTCGTCCTCGCCCACAGCGGCCGGGTGCTGCACGTACGCAACGCCCCCTCCCCCGGCGCCACCGCCTCGCTCGCGATCGCCGAGCACATCGTCGCCAAGGTCGTCCCCGACCGCACCGCCTGACCCGGCCGCGGCGCCTGACCCGGCCGCGGCGATGACCGCCCGCCTGGGGCGGGTGGGATGCGATCCTGATGCGGTGGGCGAAGCCGGGATCATCCATCTGGACGCCGCCGGAGCGGCGCGCCCGAGTCCGGCCACCGTCGAGGCGCAGGCGGCGTTCCTGCGCGCCGAAGGCGAGCACGGCGCCTACGTCGCCGAGCTGGAGGCCGCCGACACACTGCGGGCGGGCCTGGAGGCGCTGGCCGCACTGCTCGGGCCCGACCTCGACCCGGACGGCATCGCCTGGCATCACGGCGCCAGTGCCGCGTTCGCCACCCTGCTGGGCGCCTGGCCGCTGCCCGCCCGCGGGGGTCGCGTCGGGGTCGTGCCGAGCGAGTACGGCTCCAACCGGCTCGTGCTCGAGGCGTGCGCCGCGCGGGCCGGGCTCGACCTGCTCGACCTGCCCGTCGACCCGGCCGGCACGGTGGACCTCGACCGTCTCGACGGTTTCGGCCTGGACCGCCTCGACCTCGTCGTGTTCCCCCAGGTGCCCAGCCAGCGCGGGATCGTGCAGCCGGCCGCCGAGATCGGGCGGCGCTGCGCCGCGGCCGGCGTCCCCCTCGTCGTCGACGTCGCCCAGTCGCTGGGCCAGGTCGACACCACCGGCATCGGCGCCGACGCCTACGTGGGCACGTCCCGCAAGTGGCTGCGCGGGCCGCGGGGCGCCGGGTTCGTCGCGCTGCGGGCAGGCGTCGCCGACCGGCTCGGCCTGGCCGCGCCCAGCCTGCACAACGCGCGCCGGGCGGCCGACGGCGGCGCGCCCGAGCCGCTGCCCGGCGTCGCGCGGCTCGGGGTCGGCGAGGCGTCGGTGGCCGCGCGCGTCGGCCTCGCCCGGGCGCTCGTCGCCTACGCCGCGGACGATCCACCGGCGCTCCGGGCGCGGATCGCCGCACTCGCCGCCCACGGACGGCGCGTCCTCGACGGCGCCGGCGGCTGGCAGGTCCGCGAGGAGGCCGACTCTGCGAGCGGCATCATCACCCTGCGCCCGCCACCCGGCGCCGACCCGGCGGCCACCCGCGACCGCCTCTACCGGGACGCCCGGATCCTCACCAGCGCCATCCCCGCCGCCCGCGCCCGCGACCTCGACGGCCCCCTGCTGCGGGCCAGCGCCCACGCCTACAACGACCCCACCGACCTCGACCGCCTCGCCGCCGCCCTTGCCGCCACTTCCACCTGACATGTCGGCCACGATCCTCGGGCACCACCCGAGCCCGGATCACCGCCATACCGCCAAGACGGCGCGTTCCCGCGGGAACAGACCCACCGGACCGGCGTGCGTGGTCGCGAACGCGACGCCCACAGATCGGCGCGGGTCTGAGAAAGTGCGGGGATGTTCGGTGTGGTGCGTCCCTGCCGGGGACGAATGTCGCCGGAGCTCCGCGAGGCGTGGATGTCGCATCTGTGCGGGCTCTGCCTGACCCTGCGTGATCGTCATGGTCAGTGGGCCCGGCTGGCGACCAATGTCGACGCGGTGCTCGTCTCGGCGCTCGTCGCCGCGCAGACCGGCCCCGCTGCCGGGACCACCGGCGGGGCGGGCGGGCGGCGGCTGGCGGGGCCCTGCCCGCTGCGGGGGATGCGGCGCATCGAGGTCGCGGTCGGGGACGGGGTGGGGCCGCGGCTCGCGGCGGCAGTGTCGCTGGCGGCCGGCGCCACCAGTGTGCGTGACCATGCCGCGGACGGCGACGGGATGCTGCGGTTGCGCCCAGCGGCGGCGCTGGCCCGGCGAGTGGCCGGGCGGGCCGCCGACGCGGCCGGGCGGGACGGGCTGACCGTCGGGCTTGACGTCGGCCTGTTCGACCGGGCCGCCGCCGCGGGCCGCGCGCACGAACTCGGCGACGCGACGGCAGGCGGCGACGCGACGGCAGGCGGCGGGCGGGCGGCGTTGCTGGCGGCGTTGGCGCCCACGGAGGCAGCGACCTCCGCGGTCCTCGCCCACACCGCTGTCCTCGCCGGGCGGGAGCACAACCGGGAGCGGCTGGCGGTGGTCGGCAGCCGGTTCGGCCGGATCGTGCACCTGCTCGACGCGGTCGCCGACCGGTCCGACGACGCGCGCACGGGCGCGTGGAACCCGCTGACGGCGACCGGCACAAGCACAGGCGAGGCCCGCCGACTGTGCACCGACGCGCGCCGGGAACTGCGCGGCGAGCTGGCTGCCGTTGATCTCGCCGACGGCCTGGACGCCCGGCTCGTCCACGCCCTGCTCGACGACGGGCTCGCCCACGCCGTCGACCGCGCCTTCCTCGCCGCCGGCGTCCGGCTCGAGGGACCTCGTCCGGGCCAGCGTCCGGACCAGCAGCGTCCGGACCAGCAGCGTCCGGACCAGCAGCGTCCGGACCAGCGCCCCGATGAGCCGTCGGACGGGCGCCGGGTCACCGGCGGCGCCTGCCTGGCGGCCGCCGGCATGTTCCTGACCTGTCAGATGTGCGGCGACTACACCTCGCCGGTGGACGGCCAGCGCAAGGAAGGCCTGTGCGGCCGCTACGGTGACTGCGGTGACTGTTGCGACTGCTGTGAGTGCTGCGACTGCTGCGAATGCTGCGGCGGATGCGGATGCGATTTGTAACCGGCAGGGGAGCGCAATGTTTCATCCTGGTTGCGCGATACGGAACCAGGACGTGACGTCAGGTAGGGATCTGCTGAAATGGTGGGCGTCGCGCGAGCGGAGCCCCGAACCGTCTCTCGCGGTGGGGACGCCCCCACGTCCCCACGCGGGCATCGACGCCCATCCGGCCGTGACGGCGCCTGCCCGTCGCGGTCGCCCGTCCGGGAGAATGACTGGACCAGCATGAGCCCAGAGGACAACTCGGAAGTTCCCGACACCATCACCGTCGCGGCGGTGGACGATCACCCGATCGTGCTGCGTGGACTCGCGGACCTGCTGCACGATGTCAAGGATTTCGATCTCATCGACACCGCCTGCTCCATCGACGCGCTGCTCACCGGCCCGGGCGAGAAGGCCCAGGTCGTGCTGCTCGACCTCGATCTCGGTGACGGTACCCGTCCTCCGGACAACATCCGGCGGCTGCTGTCCGCCGAGCGCTCGGTGGTCGTGTTCAGCGCGGCGGCCGCGCCGTCCACGGTGCGGGGTGCGATGCGGGCGGGCGCGTCCGGCTTCGTTCCCAAGACCGACGACGTCCAGGATCTGGCGACCGCGATCCGCGCCGCCGCGGCCGGCACCGGATGGATCTCTCCGCAGCTGGCCTTCCTGCTTCTCACTGACGACGCCCCGGACGCGCCCGACCTGGCCCCCCGCGAGCTCGAAGCGCTGCGCCTCTATGCGACCGGCATGCCGCTGAAGACGGTGGCCCGGCGGATGGGTGTCTCGCCGGAGACGGCGAAGCAGTACATCGACCGGGTGCGGCAGAAGTACCGTCGCGTCGGCCGCGACGCCGGCACCAAGGTCGACCTGTTCAAGCGCGCCGTCGAGGACGGCCATCTGGACCGGCCGGTCGAAGGTCTGGACTGAGGAAGCGGAGGCGCAGTGGGCGCCGGCACCCCCATGCCAGCGCCCACCACCCGACACACACCGGATCCCCGTGCCCGGTGCGCGCCCCCGCGCCACCCCCCGCGTGGCGTGAGGGCGCGCGATGGGGTCAAGGGCCTAACCGCTCGGCGTGTTCCCCCGAATCGCCTTGCTGTTTCCCCCGTGCGCCCTTGACCTCGTTCATCGTGTCAAAGGGCGCAGGGTGCGTCATGACCCCGAATCCACTGAAAGTGGCGTCCCCTCGATGGGGGACACTCATCCTGGTCAGGTCGGGTGATACGGATAGTCACGACCGGGGTCCGGGCGACCGGTGCGTGAACCCCGCCGCCAGCCCCGCCAGAAACACCAAGAAACCACAGGCGGCCGCGAGCCACAACCCTGGGCCAACTATCACATCTGTCGTCAGGCTGTTGTCGGCGAACGGACCCTCCCGGTAGAGGTGAACGAGGTCGACGGTGGCCGTCAGCGGCACCATGAGACCCGTCATGATCGCGAGCATGCGGCCCCACGCGAGCCGGCCGGCGGCGAGCAGCAGGCCGGCGGCCACCGCGAGGATCCCGAGCACCACTGTCAGCCGGCCGTGCTGATCCGGATCGGTGCCATGCACGTCGAACTCGACCAGGCCGTAGGCCTTCACGGTCGCCCAGCGCATCCCCGACGCGAGGATCACCCCGAGCCCGGCGCAGATCGCCACCGGACCGGCCAGCCAGGAACAGCGGCCCAGCACTCCCCGCCATCCACCCGGGCGCCGCGCCGCGTCCCGCGCCCCGCCCGTCGCGCCCGCTGCGCCCGCGCCGGGGCGATTCGCCGAGGACGGCAGGTCCCAGGGCTGCGCCGCGGCAACCGACGCCCCGCGTCCCCGAGCGTCCCCGGCCACGCCCAGGTCCCCCGCCCTCGTGGCCGACCTCGCCGCACCAGGTCGGGACCACGCCGGATCGGCGGTCGCCGCGGCCCGCGCCCGCCAGACCCGCAGCTCCGCGGCGACCCCCGCGACCCACTCGTCCGACCCACCCGCCGCCGGGCCCGCGGACGGCCCGACATCCGGCGGCCGGGCCCACGGGCTGCCATGCTCACCGGTCAACGCGACACCACCCCGTCCGAGGCCGTGGCCGCCTGGCGGCCGTCCCGGACGGTCGTACCACGGGCGCCGGCCGCCCGCACGGTCACCCGACACACCTGGCGAATCAGCCGATTACCGTCCGCGCCCGCCCCGCGGTGGCCGCAGCAGGATCGCCCCCACCAGCGCCAGCACACCGGAGCCGAGAGTGAGCAGGATGCCGCTGCCGGGATGGATCGCGATCCGATCACCGGACACCGCCCTGAACGACGCGAGGGTCGGCGGCCCGTACATCCGGTCAAGGGCGGCGAGAATGATGATGCCGGCCGCTACCAGACGGGCGACCAGCACGTCCGCCGCACCAGCCGTGAGCGGCCGGCGGGCGAGCCGGGCGAGGGCCACCACCGCCAGCGCGACGGCCAGCACCAGCACCAACCGGCCGTCCCCGACGACGATCCCGGTGAACGTGCGCGTCTCGTCGCCGCTGGACATGGTGCACCACGGCAGGGTGCTGCCGATCACCGCGCCGACCGCCCCCACGACGACCGCCAGCGCCGCGCCCCGTCCCGCCGCACCGACCGGTTCCGCCGCGGCGGAAGGCGCCGGTTCACCCGGCCGCGCGGACGGCGACGGACGGTCCGTGACCGGACCACGATGGCGGGCATCGGCGCGCGGCGGCGGCTCCGCATACGGGCGCGCGGCGTCGTCAGCGGCCGCCTCGTCCGCGGGGAGCAGACCGTCGGACTGTCCCACCCCGGCAGGCGAACCGGTGACGTGAAGCGCGCTCGTCGCGTCGAGGGATTCCGTCGCCCCAGAGGATTCCGTCGCGTCGAGCGGGCCGGACCGGTCGGGTGCCGCGCCGCCGGCCCAGGACGGCGCCTCCTTCCGCTCCGGCCATCCTCCCGTATGTTCGCGACGCTGCGGCGCCGTCCGGACCCGGCCGTCCCCATGACCCCGGCCGTCACCCCGATCGCGGTTGCCGTCTCCGCCGCGGCCGTCCGGGGGAATCCAGCCGTCCTCGCCGCCCCGGTGCCCCTCGCCGACGCGGTGCCCCTCGCCGTCCCGAGCCGCCCAGGCGTCCTCCCGGTCCCGGGCAGCGCTGTGATTCCGGTCGGCATCCGGGCGTCGCTCGGTGTCGTCGTACCGGTCGGACTGGCTGATCCGATCGATGTCAGTACGGGACGGACGGGCGGAGGCGCCACGGTCGGCCGGACCGGATTCCCGCCGCAGCCCGACCCGCATGGTCGGCGGGTCGATCGCGGCGGACGCGGCTGGCTTGGCACTCGTGCCGCTGCGGCTGCCGCCTGCGTCCGAGGGACGTCCGGCCGGTTCCCTTGACGTCCCGCCCGGCCCGCCGTCGTCAGGAACCGGCGACGCGGCCGGCGCGCCGAACCAGGAGACGACCGCGCCGTCGTCGCCGCTCCCGCTCTGGCGCGAGGGGCGCGCGGCGGGGGCTGCGGGGGCAGAGCGAGCGCTGTCCCACCACAGCGCCGCGTCGCCGCCAGGAGAGGCGGACGCGGGTGCTCCTGGGGAGGCGGGTGCTCCTGGGCCGGGGCTCGGGTGAAGGGTGCCGGACGACGCGGAAGCGCCCTGGCTGGCGGCCGGACGAACGGGGGCGTGGCCCGACGGGTCGGGCAGATCCCAGTCGAACCAGGCCGGCCGAGCCCGCGCTGCCGGATCCGGTGTCGGCGCCGCTGGTTTCGCCGCTTCCCGCGGCGCGGCGGCGGATCCCGCGTTCCCGGCCCGGGCGGCGGCGTCGGGCTGACGCGTGACGGCCGCACGCTGCGGCGCCCGGCCGGGCGCGGACGTGCCGTCTGTTCCCGGACGGGTGCGCAACGACGGTGTCCCGCCCCCGGCCCGAGGCGGTGAGCCCGCCGGCTGGGATCGGATCGGCGACGTCTCGGTCCGCGCCTGGGCGCGCTCGCCGCCTGGCGCCACGGCACCACCAGACGCCGCGCCGCCAGCCGGCTTCCGGACCGGCGCGGCCCCCTCGGCAGGTGACGACGCCTGGGCAGGCGGCGACGCCTTGGCGGGTGACGGCGCCTTGGCGGGTGACGGCGCCTTGGCGGGTGACGGCGCATGGGCGGATGGGGTCCCCGTCGCAGGGGGCGTCGACTTGGCGGGGGGCGTCGACTTGGCGGGGGGCGTCGACTTGGCGGGGGGCGTCGACTTGGCGGGGGGCGTCGCGCTCCCGGCGGGGGTGACGGCCGTCGCAGGCGTGATCTTTGCCGCGGGTGTCACCTTGGCGGTGGGCGCGTTATGCGCCGCGGGTCCGGCTGGTGCGGCTTCCGGTCTGGACGCGCTCGCGGCCGCCCGCGTGGACGGGGCCGGCGAGCCTGCCGCCACGGGTCTGGCCGCCGTGGACTTCGTCAGCGACGGGGGGGCCGCGGCGGATGTCGCCACGGGGACGGCCGAGTTCGGCGGTACCGCCGCGGACGCGGGACGAGAGGCGGGCTTCGCCCTCGCCTCGGAGGTGGCCGGCGGCGGCCCAGCCGGCGAGGCCGCGCGCGCAGGGCCCGCGGGCGCCGCGGACGCGCGCGGCTGCGCGGACGGCGGCTGCCCGGACGGCACGCGTCCGGCGGGGGGCTGGGCGGGCTGGGGCTGCCGGGCTGGCGCCTGACCGGATGACCTGGCAGACGGTCGCGCGGGCGGCGTGACCGAAGGTTGCCGGGGCGGGGCGTACCCGGACGGGGGACGTCCGGACAGGGGCTGCCCGGATGGGGGCTGCCCGGACGGGGATGATCCGGCCGGCGGCGTCGTGGACGAGGCCCCCGGAGTCGCGACCCGTGGTGAGGCCGACGCTGGCGGGGCCGGTGCGGGCGGGGCCGGTGCCGGCGCGCGGGACGACGACGCACGTGGCGATGGGCCCGGCGTGGGCGCGGCTGGGGACGATCTGCCCGGAGCAGGCGGGAGGGAGGGCTTCCCCGGCGGCGGCTTCCCCGACGACGGGGACGGCGAAGGAGACGACGAGGGCGGCGACGAACGAGGCGACGGAGGCGGGGCGGACGTGGGAGCCGGTGGGGAGGCCGAGCGCGGGGGCGAGGCGTTCGCCGGTGGGGCGGCCTTCGGCGCCATGGGCGCGCCGGCTCGCGGGCGATCGGCCTGGTTCGGGCGGTCGGCCCGGGCGGCGGCGCCCTGCGGCCGACCCGCGTCCATCGCGGGCCGCGCGGCCGGGGCCGCACCTGCCTGATCGTCCGTTCCACTCCCCTGCTCGACCATCCGACCACTCCCTGACCTGCGCCCACCCTGGCAGTCCCGATGCCCGCCAGGCCGGCTTCCGGTTCCCGGAGGGCGCGCTCCGCCGCGCGCCAGGGGGTCGGAGCGGATACGACCGGGCCTCATCATGACAGCCGCGACATATCACCCAGACAGGCGTCTCGGGTGACGCGAGGAAGGCGAGCGGCGGTGCCGATGCGGCGGCGCCGGGAGGCGGATCCTCCCGCCTCGCGAGCGGGAGGTCAGGGGACGGACAGAGACGGACCGGGCGCGCGGCCGACCGGCCTGGCAGGCGCCCGACCGCCGGTCGGAGCGGGTCCGTTACCCACTGCGGCCGCCCGTCGGTCAGGCGTCTTCTCAGATCAGGCGTCGTTCAGGTCGCGCGCCGTCCCAGGGGTGGGACGTCATCTCAGGGTCGGGCGTCATCTCAGGGTCGGGCGTCGTCCCGGATCGGACGCCCGGCCGGTGGCGGGGTGCGGGGGATGGTCAGATGACCTCGCCGATGCGGTGGACGCGCATCGTGTTGGTCATGCCGGCGACGCCGGGCGGGGTGCCGGCGACGACGACGACGAGCTCGCCCGGACGGCACCGACCGATCTGGAGCAGGGCGGTGTCGACCTGGCGGACCATCTCGTCGGTGTTCTCCGCGAACGGCACCAGGAAGGTCTCCACACCCCAGAACAGCGCCATCTGGTTGCGGACGGCGGGAATCGGGGTGAAGGCCAGCACCGGCACCTCGCTTCGGTAGCGGGCGAGGCGTCGGGCGGTGTCGCCGCTGAGCGTGTGCGCGACGAGGTACCGGGCGCCGACCGCGTGCCCCACCGAGGCTGCGGCCTGGGCGAGCGCGCCGCCGAGGGTGCGCGGCTCGGTGCGCACCGCCGGGATCCGGCCGAGGTCGGCCTCGGCGGTCTCGATGATGCGGGCCATCGTGGCGACCGCCTCGATCGGGTACGCACCGACGCTCGTCTCCGCGGACAGCATGATCGCGTCCGCGCCGTCGAGGACGGCGTTGGCGCAGTCGCTGGCCTCCGCACGGGTCGGGCGCGGCGCGCTGACCATGGACTCGAGCACCTGGGTGGCGACGATCACCGGCTTGGCCCGCTCGCGGGCCTGGCTGACGATCCGCTTCTGGGCCAGCGGCACGTCCTCGAGCGGGAGCTCGACGCCCAGGTCACCACGGGCGACCATGAGCCCGTCGAACGCCTCGACGATGCCGTCCAGCGCTTCCACCGCCTGCGGCTTCTCGATCTTGGCGTGGCAGGGGATCCGGGTCCCCACCTCGTCCATGATCGCGTGCACCGACTTGATGTCGGCGGCGCTGCGCACGAACGACAGCGCGATCATGTCGACGCCGAGTTCGAGGGCGAAGCGCAGGTCACCCTCGTCCTTCTCGCTCAGCGCCGGCACGGTCAGGGCCGCGCCGGGGATGTTCATCCCCTTGTGGTCGCTGACCGGGCCGCCGATGACGACGGTGGTGTGGACGTCGGTGTCGGTGACGCCGTCGATCTGCAGCACGAGCCGGCCGTCGTCGACGAGGATGCTGTCCCCGGCGGCGACGTCGGTGGGCAGGCCGGCATAGGTGGTGCCGACCTGGTGCTGGTCACCGGGGACGTCCCGGACGGTGACGGTGAACCGCTGCCCGGGCACGAGGGTGACGCTGCCGTCGGCGAAGGTGCCGAGGCGGATCTTCGGGCCCTGCAGGTCGGCGAGGATGCCGACGTTGCGGCCGGCCGCCTCCGCCGCCTCGCGCACCCGGGCGTAGACGGCGGCGTGCTGTTCGTGTGTTCCATGGGAGAAGTTCAGGCGGGCAATGTCCATTCCCGCTTCGACGAGGGCTCCGACCTTCTCGGGTGAGCTGGTGGCCGGGCCGAGGGTACAGACAATCTTGGCTCTACGTGGCACACACAAAGCCTAAGTACTGATCGTCGGTCATTGCACACGGGGGCCCGTCCGAACGTCGGCGTGGCGCACCACACCATAGTCAGATCCGGTCAATGAGGTACATGCTGCACGTGGTCGCGCGACGGCGTACCGTCCCTGTCGTCGCCTGTGCCACACTCCGCCCCCACCCGGCACGGGTCGATACGGGAAAGACGGCAAGGGCGCCGACGTTCCTGGGAGCGGCTCGACGCGGGCGCCGACACGCCCACGGAAGTCGGTATCACACCCCCGAGCACCCCCGGAGTCGGGCATGAATCCAAATCCCGCCATTCACCGCCGGCCCTCCGGCGACATCGACATCGCCGTCCTCGACGGTGTCCCAAGCGCCTCAACGGACGCGGCGCCCGGCTCCACCAGCACCAGCACCGACGCTACGGCGGCCGCAGCCGGCGCCGTGCCCGCCGCCGCGGCCACGCCGGACATCGCCACAGGCGACATCGGCGTCTGACATCCGACACCCACCGCGAGCCGGCGGGATCAGGCGGGCAGCGCCGGCTCCGGCTCGCGGCGGGCTCGCGGCTCCTCGGTGGTGGGCCGGAACTGGGTGTGGTAGAGCTCGGCGTACAGGCCGCCGCGGGCCAGCAGGTCGTCGTGCGTGCCGCTCTGCACGACGCGGCCCCCGTCGATGACGAGGATCCGGTCGGCGTCGCGCACCGTCGACAGCCGGTGCGCGATCACCAGCGAGGTGCGGCCGGCCAGCGCGACGGCGAGTGCCTGCTGCACGGCCGCCTCGGACTCGCTGTCCAGATGGGCCGTCGCCTCGTCCAGCACGACGACGCCCGGCGCGCGCAGCAGCAGCCGCGCGATCGCCAGGCGCTGCTTCTCCCCGCCTGACAGGCGGTGCCCACGGTCGCCGACCACGGTGTCCAGGCCGTCCGGCAGGTCGCGCACCAGCGCGCCGACCTGGGCGGCGTCGAGGGCCGCCCACATCTGGTCGTCGGTGGCGTCCGCGCGGGCGAACAGCAGGTTCGCGCGGACCGTGTCGTGGAACAGGTGGGCCTCCTGGGTGACGACCCCGACGGTGGCCCGCAGCGAGCGCAGGCTGACGTCGCGTACGTCGTGCCCGCCGACCCGCACCGCACCGCCGACCGCGTCGTAGAGGCGCGGGACGAGCTGGCTGATCGTCGTCTTGCCGGCACCGGACGGGCCGACGAGCGCGATCATCTGGCCGGGCTCCGCGCGGAAGGTGACGTCGTGCAGCACCGGCGCGGGCACCCGGTCGTCGAGCACGGCGACGGATTCCAGCGACGCCAGGGAGACCTCGTCCGCGGCCGGATAACGGAATTCGACGTGGTCGAACTCCACGGCCGCGGCACCCGGAGCCAACTCGACCGCGCCGGGCCGGTCGACGATCCGCGGCTCGAGGTCGAGAACCTCCAGGACACGTTCAAAGGACACCAGCGCGGTCATGATGTCGACGTGCACGCTGGAGAGCTGGCTGAGCGGCCCGTACAACCGGGTCAGATAGGCGGTGAGTGCGACGAGGGTGCCCACCTCGAGGTCACCGCGGGCCGCGAGCCGGCCGCCGGCGCCGTAGACGATCGCCGTCGCGAGCGCGCCGACGAGGGACAGGGAGACGAAGAAAATTCGGCCGTACATCGCCTGCGTTACACCGATGTCACGTACTCGTCCCGCTCGACCGCGAAAACTGGCCTCCTCGCGTTCGGGGGAGCCGTAGAGCTGTGCGAGCATCGCGCCGGAAACGTTGAATCGCTCCGTCATCATGCTGTGCATCTCGGCGTTCTCCCCGTACCGTTCCCGGGTGAGCCGGGCCAGGCGCGGGCCGAGTGCGCGGGCCGGAAGGATGAAAACTGGCAGCAACACGAGTGACACCAGCGTGATCTGCCATGACAGCACCGCCATGGCGGCCAGGGTGAAGGCCGCGGAGAGCACATTCGACAGCACCGAGGACAACGTGTTGGTGAACGCCGACTGCGCGCCGAGGACGTCGTTGTTCAGCCGGCTGGTGAGCGCGCCGGTCTGCGTCCGGGTGAAGAAGGCCAGCGGCTGGCGGCCCACGTGCCGGAAGATCTGACTGCGCATCTCGTAGATCAGGCCCTCGCCGATGCGCGCCGAGTACCAGCGCTGGCCGAGGGACAGCCCCGCGTCGACGACGGCGAGCGCGGCGACCACGCCCGCGAGCGCCTCGACGTAGCCGACCCGGTGCCGCGCGATCCCGCCGTCGATGATCTCCTTGAGCAGCAGCGGAACGGCGGCGCCGAGCCCGGCGGAGGCCGCGATCAGCACGAGGAAGCAGGCCAGCTCCCGCCGCCAGGGACGGGCGAACGCCACGATCCGGCGCAGCGTGCCCGGTCGCAGTGACGCCTTGGCCGCCGAACGGTCCCGCATCGCGGACCGCGTCACCATCCACCCGTCCGACCCCGGCCGCATCGCACTCTCCCACCGTCGGCGCGCTTGCACTGTAAGCGTGTAAGCATCCCGGTAGGTACCGCATTCCCGCCGCCGTGCGCACCAGGGCGCTGATCAGGCGGGTCAGCCTGCCGGGTCGAGCGAGCCAGCGGCGAGGCGTTCCCATGCCTCGGACTCGGCGTCGGCGGCGATGCCCGGCCTCGTGGGCCGCACCAGTGCCTTGACCTCGGCGGACACCGCGCGCGGGGTGGCGAGCAGGGCCGTGACGAGCGCGGCGAGCTCGTCATCGAGACGGGCGGCGGGCACGACCCGCTGGACGAGCCCGAGCCGGCCGGCCTCGGCCGCGCCGAGCGGACGGCCGGTGAGACCGATGTCGAGGGCGCCGGGCCAGCCGACCAGCGCGGCGAGCCTGGCCAGGCCGCCGGGCACGGGCATCAGGCCGCCAGCCGCGTAGCCGGAGCACAGCACCGCGTCGGCGGTGAACACCCGCAGGTCACAGGTGACGGCGAGCGCCGTCCCGACATCTCCGGTCGAGCCGGAGACGGCCGCGACGCTCACCAGATCGGCGCGGGCGGCCAGGCGGGCGAGCGCGTCCTGCCACGCGCGGCACCCGTCCGCCAGGCCGTCCGGATCGATCGGATGTCCAGGGGCGTCCGGGGGGCGCACCCCAGCGCCCTCCACTCGTATGACGGCGACCCGCACCTCGCCGGTCAGCCGGCGCAGCGCGTCGCCCAGGGCGGTGCCGAGCATCCCCAGCACGCCGGGATCCTCCTCGCCGCGAACCGTGAAGGTCGCGACCGGCCCGGTCACCTCCGCCCGAAGCCCGGCCGCCGCCGCTGCGGCGGCGGCCGGCACCGCCATGGTCAGGAGCTCTTCTTCTTGGTGCCCCGGGTCGCACCGCCACGGCCACGCAGGGTGGTGCCGGACTCCGACAGGATCCGGTGGACAAACCCGTACGAACGACCTGAGGACTCCGCGAGCAGCCGGATGCTCTGCCCACCCTCGTACTTTTTCCGAAGATCGGCAGCGAGCTTGTCCCGCTCGGCGCCGGTGATCCGGGTTCCTTTCCTAAGCTCGGCCAACGTGGCCCCCTCCGTGCTCGATGATCTGCGAACCGATCTTCACTCAGCTTGAGTGAACGCGCCACTCGAAGCAGATGTGATCCATCACACGCGGTGCGCCGGTGCGTGACCGTGCCATCGCGCTTCTACCTCCACTACCTCCCCCGCCGGCCGTGACCCACAGGCAGATACCGCCCACTCGCGTGCCGGCGCCCGGCCGACCATGCACGGAGACCAGTGTCCCCAATCCCCTGCACACGGCCTAACAACGGCAACGGCGCGTCGTCACGAACATCGCCAGCACGCCAGCCGACGATCTTCATTACACACGATGCCGCAGGTACAGCCTGCAGTGGATCACACTACCGAGCCGATCGGCGGACCGCGAACGGGCGGGATCAAACCGACTGATTCCTCACACCAGGCGGCCACCGCACCCGTCCGCGTGACGCATCCGATGCCCACCGTGGCCTGCACCGCCGGCGGCGGCTCGCCCCCGTCCCGATACGGCTCGGCAGTCGTTACGGTGCAGATGTGGTCGGTGCAGCGGTGTTCGTCGGCGGAGTGATGGTCGTCGGCGGGGCGGGACCGGCCGGGAGTGGTCGGTGAGTGTGACCGACGGCGCCTCGGGTCCGGCCGGCGTCCCCGCCGCGACGCACGGTGGCGCCGACCGGCGCGGGCGGTGGCTGGGCCGGTGGACGGACGCGCCGGCATCCGCGCAGGTCTCGGCGGCACGCGGCGAACTCGCCGAGGCCGGGATCTGGCTGCTGCTCGTCGCGTTCGGGCTGGCCGGCACGGCCCTGATCGGCGGCGCCGACATCCCGCTCGGCCTCGCCGACCCGCCCTGGCAGGGTGGCTGGTCGGTCCGCTTCGACCCGATGATCGCGATTCCCCTCGCCGTCGCCGCGGTCGTGCTCACGCTGACCGCCTGGTGGTCCTCGACGCTGCGCCCCCCGCCCCAGCCCCAGCCCCAGCAGCCGGGCCCCGCACTCGCGCCACCCGCGGAGGCGCCCATCGCGACGCACGGCACCAAAGTGGGGCAGACCGCCACGCCGACGTCCCAGCCGGCGGCGGGAACGGCCGCGGCGTTCCGGTTGCCGTGGAGCGTGCTGCTCCTGCTGGGCGCGCTCGGGTCGCTCGCCTGGAGCGTCGCGCTGGCGCTGGTCACTCCCGGTGATCTGGCCGCGGGGCTGCGCGCTCCGGCAGACCTGATCACCGCGGCCGGAACCGTCGGCGACGACCCGCTCGGCCTGCTCGCCCACTACACGGCCACCACCGGGCACGTGGCCGCGGGGGCGGCCGCCGTCCTGCCCACCCATCCCCCGGGCCCCGTGGTGGCCGCCTGGCTGCTGGCGCACGCCGGGCTGGGCGGCGCCCTGCCCGTCGGGCTGGTGTTCACCGGCTGCGGGGCGCTGACCCTGCCGGTGGTGTGCGTCGCGGTCCGGTCGCTGTGCCACGAGACGGCCACCCGGCGCCTCGTGCCCGTGCTGGTGCTCGCGCCGTGGAGCGGCTGGCTCGCGGGCTCCCCGGACGCCGTCACGGCCCTTCTGGCGGCGCTGGCGGTCGCCGTCGGGGTGGTCGGCTGCGAGCCGGGTCGGCGCTCGGTGTGGTGGGCGCTGGGCAGCGGGCTGCTGCTGGGGCTCGCCGCGTTGTTCGGCTATGCCCCGGTCTGGCTGGGTGTGGCGGTGGCCGCGGCCTACTTCGTCCGGCGCCGACCGTTGCTCAACGTGTTCACCGGGCTCGGCGCGCTGCTACCACTGTGGCTGTGCGCCGCCTGGGGCTTCGCCTGGCCGGACGGGTTGGCGCTCGCCCGGGCCGCGCGGGTGCCGGTGGGCAGCGCGCTGGCCTGGGTCTTTCTGGACCTGACCATCGTCGTGCTGGCCGCCGGGCCGGTGGCCGTGCGCGCGGCGCGCCGGCTGCGGCTCACCCCCGGCTGGCCGTTCCTGGTCGGCGCGGGCGCGACGGCCCTGTTCGCGACGGCCGTGGGACTCGCCGACGGCGGCGCGGAACGGACCTGGCTCCCTCTGTTTCCGTGGCTGCTGGTCGCCGCGGTGGCGCCCCGGCCACGGCCCCCCGGCCCTGGCGACCGGTTGCGGGCCGGCAGACCGCCCGTCGTCCTGATGTCACTGGGCGCGGTCGCGGCCGTCGCCCTGCGGCTGTGTCTGGGCCGCTCGGCCTGACCCTCGTGGTCCAGGCATCCAGGCAGTCGGGCAGTCGGGCGTCCAGGCAGTCGGGCGAGCGCGTCCCGCCGGGTGACGGATGGTCCGCCCCGCTAAGGGGTCTCGAGGCCCAGGGATCGCAGAAGGTGGGTCAGTTCCTCCTCGAAGAGCGCGTCCGGACGGGCCGTCTGGGCCTGCAGGTGCCCATAGACCTCCAACGCCACCAGGCCGTGCAGGCGTCCCCACAGGCGTAGGGCCAGCGCGAGACCGGCTGGCGGAAGCTCCGGGAAGACCGGACGGACCTTGTCGAGCAGTCCGGCGTCGAAGTCGGACCAGCCGAACGCGCTGTCGGCCTGCAGGCCTTCGGCCCACGGCCAGGCGGCGGCCGTCACCGCGGTGAGGGCCAGGCAGACGCGCTGCGCGGCCGCCGGGGCCGCACCGCCCTCCGGCGGCCGGTATCCGGGCACGGGGTCCCCGTAGACCAGCCGGAAACCCTGCGGATTCGCCAGGGCCCAGCCTCGGAAGGCCCGCGCCCACCCACGAATCCGTTCCCGCGGACCGCCGCCGGACCCCGAGCCGCCGGGGGTGCCGTCGGGCACGCAGCCGGGAGTGCCGGCCGGGTCGGCGTTCCAGGCCGCCTCGATCGCGTCCGCGAGTGCCGTGTGCACGTCCTCGATCAGTGCGGTCACCAGGTCGTCGCGGGTGGCGAAGTACCCGTAGATCGCGTTGGCAGTCATGCCCATCTCCCGGGCGATCGCCCGCAGCGTGATCGCGTCGGGGCCGCCCGCGGCCATGAGCGCGAGCGCCACCTGCTTGATCTCCGCTGTCGTCTCGGCCCGTAGCCGCTCTCGGCGTCCGCGCGTTGCTACCACACCACAGGACTCTATGACCCCCACCCCCTCACGGCATATCTTTACTTCACACCATATAGTTTGGTGACACCATCACCTCGGATTGGGAGAACCATGCGCATCGGCGTCATCGGAGCCACGGGCGGCATCGGCAGTCTCGTCGTCACCGAGGCCCTCCAGCGGGGCCACCAGGTCACGGCGTGCAGCCGCGACGCGACGGGCATCAGGGAGGCACGGGAGAACATCACGTGGGCGAGCGTCGACGTCCTCGACGCCGGCAGCGTCGCCGCGATCCTGCCGGGGCTGGACGTGCTGATCAGCACGTTCCAGCCGGGCAACGCCACGCGGGACATCGCGGACACGATCCGGCGCTCGATCGCCGATCCGTCCGTCCACTCCCGCGCCGCACATGCCCTGCTCACGGCGTTGAACAGCCACCCCCGCACCCGGCTGATCGTGGTCGGCGGGGCCGGCAGCCTGGAGATCGAACCCGGGCTCGTCCTCGCCGACGCGCAGGACCGGCTGCACCAGGTTCTCGACGGGATCGGGCTGCCGCGGGAGTACGCCGCGTCCGTGCGCGGCGCCCGGGACGGGCTCAACATCCTGCGCACATCCAACCGGCTGTGGACCTACTTCAGCCCCGCCGAGGACATCTTCCCCGGTGAGCGCACCGGGCGGTTCCGCATCGGCGGCGACCAGCCCGTCCGCGACGCCGATGGGCGCAGCCGCGTCTCGACGGCGGACGCGGCCGTCGCCCTGCTCGACGAAGCGGAGCTCCCCCGCTTCATCCAGCGCCGCTTCACGATCGGCTACTGAACCGGCCCGTACCGCGGGACCCCAGCTCCTACGGCGAAAACGCGAGGCCAGGGACACCCGTGGAGCGAACGCCGTTACGAAAGCCTAGGCGGTGGCGGGAGCGGTGGCGGCGGCCGGGTCCCGAGGGACGTCCGGCTCCAGGAAGATCCTCATCGGGGTGTGCACCGCGGCGCGCAGGGCCGCCTCCGCGGTGTCGATGGTCGCGGCGACATCGCGCATGGTCACTGTCGGCGGCAGGCCGATCTTGGCGGCGACGAGCAGCTCGTCCGGGCCCAGGTGCAGCGTGCGCAGGTGGATGACGGCGCTCACCCCGGGGGCGGCGGCGAGGGTGGCCCGGATCGTGGCCACCGTCGCCGGCGTCGCCGCCTCTCCGACGAGCATGCCGTAGGCCTCCGTGGCCACGAGCACCGCGACGACGAGCAGCAGGATGCCGATGGCCAGGGTACCGACGCCGTCCCAGACCGGATCGTCGAGCAGCATCGTGAGGCCGACCCCGCCGAGCGCGAACAGCAGGCCGAGTTCGGCGGCCAGGTCCTCCAGCAGCACGATCGGCAGCTCCGGCGCCCGCGCCTCCCGGATGAACCGCCACCAGGACCGGTCGCCCTTGACCTTGGCCGACTCGCGCATCGCGGTGGCGAACGAGTAGGACTCGAGCGCGACGGCGATGAGCAGGATCACGATCGCGACCAGGCCGCTCTCCAGCTCGTGCGGGTGGCGGATCTTCTCCACGCCCTCGTAGGCGGAGAACAGCCCGCCGACGCTGAACAGCACGATGCCGACCAGGAAGGCGGCGATGTAGCGGGCGCGGCCGTAGCCGAAGGGATGGTCCTCATCGGCCGGCTGGGCGGACCTGCGCTGGCCGAGCAGCAGCAGGCCCTGGTTGCCGGAGTCGGCGACCGAGTGGATCGACTCGGCGAGCATCGACGACGACTGCGTGAACAGGAACGCCACGAACTTCGTGACCGCGATGCCGAGGTTGGCGGCCAACGCCGCGAGGACCGCCTTGGTGCCGCCCTGGGTACTCAAACCGTGCTCCATCGTGACGGTGGTGGGGAATGGGGACCAGGCCCACACGATAGGGCGCGCCCGGAACAGCTCCGAGACGGGCCCGCGAGGCCGGCGATCAGGCCGGACTCCTGGATCAGCCCGGGGTCCTGGATCAGGCCAGACTCCTGGATCAGGCCAGGGTGATGAGCTCGGCGAGGTCCGGGGACCAGTTGTCCTCGACGCCGTCGGGCAGCATGAGCACCTTCTGCGGGTCGAGCGCCTCGACGGCGCCCGGGTCGTGCGTGACGAGCACCACGGAGCCCTTGTAGGTGGCGAGCGCGGCCAGCACCTCGTCGCGCGACGCGGGGTCGAGGTTGTTCGTCGGCTCGTCTAGCAGCAGCACGTTCGCCGAGCTGCAGACCAGCCCGGCCAGCGCCAGCCGGGTCTTCTCGCCGCCGGACAGCGTCGCCGCCTTCTGCTCGACGGTGTCGCCGCTGAACAGGAACGCGCCGAGGATGCGCCGCAGCTCCACATCGGAGGTGTTCGGCGCGGCGGCGCGCATGTTGTCGAGGACCGAGCGGTCGGTGTCGAGCGTCTCGTGCTCCTGGGCGTAGTAGCCCAGCCGCAGACCGTGGCCGGGATGCACCTCGCCGGTGTCCGCCCGCTCCACGCCGGCGAGGATGCGCAGCAGCGTCGTCTTGCCGGCGCCGTTGAGGCCGAGGATCACCACCCGCGAGCCGCGGTCGATGGCCAGGTCGACGTCGGTGAACACCTCCAGCGAGCCGTACGTCTTCGACAGGCCCGTCGCCGTCAGCGGCGTGCGCCCGCAGGGAGCCGGGTCCGGGAAGCGCAGCTTGGCCACCCGGTCGGCGACGCGGATCTCAGCGAGGCCGGAGGCGAGTCGGTCGGCGCGGCGGTCCATCTGGTGGGCGGCGCGGGCCTTCGTCGCCTTCGCCCGCATCTTGTCGGCCTGCGCCTTCAGCGCGTCGATCTTCTTCTCGGCGTTGGCCCGCTCGCGCTTGCGGCGGCGCTCGTCGGCCTCCCGCGACGTCAGGTACGTCTTCCAGTTGACGTTGTAGACGTCGAGGGCGGCGCGGTTCGCGTCGAGGTGGAAGACCTTGTTGACGCACTTGTCGAGCAGGTCGACGTCGTGGCTGACGACGATGAGCCCGCCGGTGTGGGCGCGCAGGAAGTCGCGCAGCCAGGTGATGGAGTCGGCGTCGAGGTGGTTCGTCGGCTCGTCGAGCAGCAGCGTGGCGTCGGAGTTCCCGGAGCCGGCGAACAGGATGCGGGCCAGCTCCACCCGGCGGCGCTGGCCGCCGGACAGCGTGCCGAGGCGCTGCCCGAGCACCCGGTCGGCGAGGCCCAGCGACGAGCAGATCCGGGCCGCCTCCGCCTCGGCGGCGTAGCCACCGAGGGTGCCGAAGCGGTCCTCCAGCACGCCGTAGCGGCGCACGGCGGCGTCGCGTTCCTTCGTGTCGGCGAGCTCGGCCATCTCGACCTGGAGCTTCTCCATGTCCCGCAGGATCACGTCGAGGCCGCGGGCGGAGAGTACCCGGTCGCGGGCGGAGTCGGCCGGGTCGCCGGCGCGCGGGTCCTGCGGCAGATAACCGAGCTCGCCGCGAACGTCGACGCTGCCGGCGAACGGCAGCCCCTCTTTGGCCAGGCACTTGAGCAGCGTCGTCTTGCCGGCGCCGTTGCGCCCGACGAGGCCGATCCGGTCACCACCCTGCACCCGGAAGGACACGGGCTCGATCAGGGTGCGGGCTCCGGCACGCAGTTCGAGCTCGGACACGATGATCATGGAGGTGGGGCCTCTTTCGGGGGCTCGCGGGACGACGCCGGGACGGCGCTGGGACGGCTACGGCCGGCGGGAAGCTTCCGCCAGGCCGGACATCCCGTGGATGACGGACGCGGCGACGCTCATACCCACCAGACTACGGGGCCCCCGGCTCCGACTCTCCCGTCCGGCCCCCGCCCGTCCCCGTCCCCGTCGTCGCCCACCTCCCACCTGGCCACCGTCGCAGTGCCAGCCCGCCGGGCCGGCGGTGCACAGGCTCCTCACAGATTGCGCAGAGAGCATCACGCCCATGATGCAGCCGTCGGACCCGACCAGCCTCGCCGACTCCTCCGGGCCGCCGGCCAGCGCCGCCGCTGCGCGGCCGGCCGGGAACAGCTCGCCCGACGGCTCGCCGGCGGCCGTCAGAGTCCGGTGGCTGCGCGGGCGGCCCGGGGATCCGGCGTGGGCGCGGCCGGGGCTGTTCGCGCTGCTCGTCGCCACCACAGTGCTCTACCTGTGGGACCTGAGCGCGTCCGGCTACGGGAACAGCTTCTACGCCGCGGCGGTGCAGGCCGGGACGAGGAGCTGGAAGGCGTTGCTGTTCGGGTCGCTGGACGCCGGGAACTTCATCACGGTCGACAAGCCGCCGGCGTCGCTGTGGGTGATGGCGGTGTCCGGGCGGATCTTCGGCTTCTCCAGCTGGAGCATGCTGGCGCCGTCCGCGCTCTGCGGCGTGGTCGCGGTCGCCCTGATGTACGCGATGGTCCGCCGATGGTTCGGGCCGGCGGCGGGGCTGTTCGCCGGGGCGGTGCTCGCGCTCACACCGGTGGCGGCGCTGATGTTCCGCTACGACAATCCCGACGGCGTCCTGACGTTCGTCCTGGTCGTCGCCGCCTACTGCCTGGTCCGCGCGGTGGAGGGTGCCTCTGTCCGGTGGCTCGCCGGGGCCGGGGCCGCGCTCGGCGTGGCGTTCCTGACGAAGATGCTGCAGGGATTCATCGTGCTGCCGGCGTTCGCGCTCGTCTACCTGCTCGCCGCGCCGACAGGCCTGTGGCGGCGGATCTGGCACACCCTCGTCGGTGGCCTCGCGGTGGTGGTCGCCGCCGGCTGGTGGGTGGCGACCACGGCACTGTGGCCGTCGGGTTCCCGTCCCTACATCGGCGGCTCGACCGACAACAGCGTGCTCAACCTCGCGTTCGGCTACAACGGGCTCGGCCGGGTCTTCGGCGGCAGCGGCAACCGGGGCGGCGGCGGGCGCGGCGGCGGTGCACTGCGCGGCGGGACCGGCGCGCTCGCGCAGCGCTTCGGTGGTGGCAATGGCGCGGGCGGCGCGGTCGCACAGCGATTCGGAGGCGGCGGTGGCGGTGGCGGTCTGTTCGGCGGTGACCAGCCGGGGTGGTTGCGGCTGTTCGGCGAGCAGATCGGCGGGCAGGTCAGCTGGCTGATCCCAGGCGCGTTCCTGCTGCTGGTGGGCGGCCTGTGGCTGACCCGGCGGGCCCCACGGACGGATTGGTCCCGGGCCGCTCTGGTCTTCTGGGGCGCCTGGACGATCATCACCTCGATCACCCTGAGCCTCGCCAAGGGAACGTTCCACCCGTACTACACGGCATCGATCGCGCCCGGCATCGCCGGCCTCGTCGCGACCGGCACGATTGTCGTGTGGCGGGAACGGCACGCCGTCCTCCCCCGCGCGGTGCTCGCCGTCGCGGTCGCCGGCAGCGGGGTATGGGCGTACGTGCTGCTGGACCGCACCTCGTCCTGGTACCCGTGGTTGCGGACGCTGGTCCTGGTCGCCGCGGTGGTCGCGGGCCTCGCGCTGCTCGCCCGCCGGACCCTCACCGGCCGCGGGGCGCTCGTGGTCGCCCTGGCCGGGCTGGTGGCCGTGCTCGGCGGTCCCGCCGCCTACACCGCGGCGACGGTGACGACCCCCCAGTCCGGCGGACAGCCCACCGCCGGCCCAAGTCTGCGCGGCGGCGGCCGGGGCACGTTCCGGACCGCCGGCGGCGCCGGCATTGCCGCACGATTCCGCATCACCACCGCCGCTGCGGGCGCGGGTGGTGGCCGCGGTGGCGCGACCGGCGGCGGCTTTGGTGGCATCGGCGGGTTCGGTGGCATCGGCGGGTTCGGTGGCATCGGCGGGATGGGCGGTGGAGGCACGAACAGCCAGCTCACCGCGTTGTTGAAGAACAGCCGCGGCTTCCGGTGGTCCGCGGCGGTGTCCGGCTCGTCGGCCGCTGCCGGGCTCGAGCTGGCCTCGGACACCTCCGTGATGGCCATGGGCGGATTCACCGGCCGCGACCCCGCGCCGACGCTCGCCCAGTTCGAGCAGTACGTCCACGCCGGCGAGGTGCACTACTTCATCAGCGGCGGGTTCGGTCGCGGGATGGGGGGCGGTTTTGCCCCCGGCGGTCTCGCCCCCGGCGGCAGTGCCGCCCCGAGTGGCGGCCTCACCGGGGTCGGCATTCGCGGCTCGGGCGCGCGCGGCGGCGGCATGCGGACGCATGGCGGTGCGGGCGGGCCCGGCGGAGGTGGGCGGATAGGCGGAACGTCCACCGCGGTCAGCGCCTGGGTGGCCCAGCACTACTCCTCGACCACCGTGGGCGGCCAGACCGTCTACGACCTCACGAAGCCCCTCGCGACCACGGCGGCATGACCACTATCGCCTGGGCCCGCCGCTCGGCGATCTGCTCCCGGGCCCGCAGCAGCCGGTACATGGTGGACACGCTGGCCAGGTAGACCCCCCTCGCCGAGCAGAGTCGCCCAGACCTGGGCGGCGGACTTGTCGACGAACCGGTCGCTGTTGAAGAGTTCTAGGAGCTGTAACACGTTCGGTGTCCTCACGTCTCACAGGAGTCCGGTCTCGAAGTGTTCGACGGCGGACGAATAGGATTTCGCGTTACCTCATACAATGTCGTTCGGTATGCTCGCCCCTGCTTGACGGAGCCGGTCCGCAAGCGACGTCTGACCGGGCGGCCGCAAGATGAATTTTTCTCTTTTCGCTCGTCATAGCGGTCCAGATGACATCTGACTCGATCGCCAACCTGATAATGATCGTCATCATCGATGTAGAGTACGTCGATCAATCCGACGCGAGAAAGATCTAGATTCACTATCATGCCCCACCGAAAGACAGCTTGAACTACGCCATCCACCAGGGTGCCGACGAGATCCTGCTCGCGCTGCGTAATATCCATGGCCTGAGTAGCGTCCTTGGGTACCGGTTGAGGATGTCGAATACCGTGTCAGGGATTCAGAGGGCGTGCCTCGAGGGCGGCTCGGACTCGAGCAAGATCGAGGTCGGAGGCACGCGCGCTGAGGCGCAATTGCCCGCCTGAGGTGAACCCACCCGATACCAGGATGAGCCGATCCCCTGGAACGGGCCATTCAGAAGAGCGAACGGGTAGATCACTTACCAATGCGCGATCCACAACTCCGATCTCGCCGGAGGGCACCCGAACTCTAAGTCCATACGGCATCTGCTCAACGACGACAGCAGAGACGATGTCCCATTTTTTCAAGCATGGAAAAGTATCTATCATCTGCCACTCCAAGGAGATCTTGTGAAAGAATAGACTCACCAAAGAGCTCGCGAGGTATGACGTACTCCATGTGTACCTTTGCCACTTCGGTGCCGCCACCGGCTCCGCATCCGCTACTCCTTTGAGATTTGCACGATTCCCCCAAGCGCCAATGAGAACACCTGCATCAGTGCCTCGCGGGTGACCATATCTACATCAATACGTTCCAGTGCTGCGTACGTCGCCGGGGCTACGTCGATCGTCGTAATTGCGCCGCCTCCCAAGTCACCCGGGGATCGGAACAGGGCAAGACAACGGTAGGACCGAACAGACCCGGACCGCTCCTCCCTCATGAGAGATTGTAGAAGAACGATGTCGGCCTTCACCTGTCTGCGCAGCGCGTCAACCGACGTCCATCGCGTCGCCCAGCCTCGGCGCTCGGCTTCCAGTTGGATCTCGAGCAGGTCGTCAAAGCTGATTCGGCACACCCGAAAATCGGGATCGGTAGAATCAATGATAGGCATCGTCACCGCCCTCCACCAAGAACATCAATGCGGATCTTTATGCTCGGATCGATACGCCCCTGCGCAATTCTCGTCAAGAGTTCATCCCAGCGGTGATGACCACCAAGAATTTTACCTCCACGCGAGACGAGGATTCCGTCTCCCTGCCGCGCGCCATTGATCGATTCCAGCAGTTCATCGTCGCTCAGGTACTCGTGATACCACTGTGAAGATGGATCGCGAGTTGTCTGCCCCTCAACATATTTCTTTGCAAGATCACCGGCATTTTCCATTCGTGTCTCAAAGCAGCCGCCATTGTTGTGCACCAGGATGGGCGTCTCGGCTGCGAGAACGTAGTAGGTGTGGAGGGTGTCGACGGTGAGGTTGTAGACGGTGGTGGTCTGATCGTAGTGGCGGGTGGCGGTGACGGGGATGTGGGTGCCGGTGGGGGTGTGGAGGGTGTCGGCGGGGGTGAGCTGGCCGGCGTCGGTCCAGGTGTGGGTGGTGTCGTCCCAGAAGGGATGGTTGGCGGTGGCGGTAAGTGTCGCGAGGCCGTGGCCGGTATCGACGGTGACGGCGACGAGGTGTTTCAGGCCGTGGCCGATGATGAGGGCGGTGACGGTGTGGACTTCGGTGCGGCCGGTGGTGGGGTCGGTGGCCAGGACGCGGTCGCCGACCTTGACCTTGTCGATGTGCTTGTGGGTGCCGTCCGCCATGAGGACGTCGGTGGCACCGTCGAAGCTGTTCGGGGTGGTGCAGGAATCAGGTTCGCTGCCGGGCAGGTCGCAGTCGTCGTCGCCTGGCTGGCAGTTGGGGGTGGCGGTGTGGCCGGCCAGGTCGCCGGTGACGGGGGCGGCGGGGTTGCAGGTGGCGGCAAGGGGGGTGCCGGGGCTGGCGGCGCAGGCGGGCTGGGCCGGCAGGGCGCCCGGGGTGTCGGTCGGGTCGTTGCCGGCTGCCGCGGCGGCAGCGGCTGCGGCCGCCGCGGCAGCCGGCAGGCCGGTGTTGGTCGGGGCTGGGTGAGAGCTGCCGATGCAGCGCAGGGGTGGGGCGCAGGTCTGGACGAGGTACTGCTTGCCCTTGGTCTGGTCGATGCTGTTCTCGCCGGCCCGCAGGGGAACGGCCCCCGAGGAGATCGGGGTGGGATTGTCCGAACGGACCGCCGGAGGTAGGACGGCGTCGGAGTAACCGTTGTAGAACGTGCCGTGGATCAGCGGAACCGGGGCGGGCTTCGGCGTGGCCGCCGGGATCGTCCGCGGGGCCGCCGGGTTCGACCGCGGCACGGCCCTGCCACCCCCGCCGCCACCACCACCGGAGGCGGCGGGCGTGCTCAGGACCGTGCCGACCACCTTCGTCGTGGTGGTGGATTGGACGCCGGTCTGGGCCTGGGCGGCGGTCCTGGTGGCGGGCGTGGTCTGTGTGGTGGTTGTCGACTGGCTGCCGCTGGTGAGGCGGTTGAGGGCTTTGCCCGCGACGACGCCGCCGAGCGCGCCAGCGGCGATGCCGAGGCCGAGGCCCACCCCGGTGGAGTCGAGGGCGACGCCGCCGGCTTCGAGCGCGGCAGCGGCGGTGAGCTCCGCCGCTGGCACCGCGTAGGCGGCGACCGCGCCGGCCCCGGCCGCGAGTGCTCCCGTGAAGCTGCTGAGGAAGCTGCGGCCGGTCGGGTCGGTGTAGGCGAGGGGGTTGGCGCCGGCGTATACGTACCGGTTGGCTGACACCGCCGAGGTGAGCGGCTGGTCGGCGGCGTCCCGGGAGATGAAGCTGCCGGTGCCCGGGGTGTACCAGCGAGCCTGGGCGTCCACCTTGCCGCTGGTCGGGTCGGTCCAGGAGCCCTGGTAGCCGATGCGCACGTTCGCCGAGCCGGCGACGACGGGCACGCCGAAGGGGTCGTAGGCCCGGTTGTCGGTGAGGCTCGCGCCGTCGGTGGTGAACGCGCCCACGACGCTGCCGTGGGTGTCGGTGAGCGTCGCCCAGTTCCCGCCGGCGGAACCGGAACTGAGGATGTGGCCGTCCGGGTCGCGGGAGTAGGCCGAGCCGTCCACGCTGGGCTCGCGGTCGAGGCCGTCGTAGATGAGCCGGGTGGTGTTGCGGACGGCGAGCCGGTCGAGACCGTCGTAGGTGTACGTGGTCGTCGAGGCGCCGAGCGTGTCGGAGAGGAGCCGGTCGAAGGCGTCGAAGACGGTGGTGGTCGTCGTCGCGCCGGCGACGCGGGTGCTCAGCGTGCCGCGGGCGGTGTAGCCGTAGGTCGCCGTGGCGTCGGAGAGCAGCCGGTTGCGTTCGTCGTACGTCGAGGTGGCGGCGTTGACGGCGGTGCGGTTGCCCGCGGCGTCCCAGCCGTAGGTGGTGGTGGCGCCGGCCGGGTTGGTCCAGGAGGTCAGCCGGTCGGCCCGGTCGTAGGCGTAGGTCTGGGTTCCGGCGCCGGCGACCGCGGCCGGGCCGATGACGGTGGTCAGCGGGTTGTCGTTGTTGTCGTAGGTGTGGGTCTGCGAGCGCAGGGTGCCGCCCGGCCCGGTCAGCGTGTCCGAGGTGGTGCGGCCCAGGCCGTCGTAGCCGTAGGTGCGCACGGCGCCGCCGCTGCCGTAGCTGACCGACGTGAGCTGGCGGGCGTCGTCGTAGGTGCGGGTGCTGGTCGTGCCGGTGGTGGTGGCGCCGATCGAGGTCAGGTCGTCGCGGGCGTTGTAGTGGTAGTCGGCGAAGCTGCCGGAGTCGGCGCGCCGGGTCATCCGGCCGCTCTGGTCGTACTCGAAGGAGGAACTCCCGCCATCGCCGGAGGCGCCGGTGACGAGGCCGCGGTCGTTGTAGGTGAACGACTGGGTGCCCCGGGGATGGTCGATGCTGGTCAGTTGGCCGACCAGGTCGTAGTGCAGGGTGCGGGTGGCCGCCGTCGCGCCGCCGCCGGAACCGGACTCGGCGGTGAGGCGGCCGAGTTCGTCGAAGGTCCTCGCCCGGGTGACACCGCCCGGCTCGGTCAGGCTGACGGGGAGCCCACCGGCGTCGTAGGAGGTCTGCCAGGTGCGGTCGGCGGCCGCCGGGTAGGCGGTGGTGGACGGTTCGATCGTCTTCTCGGGCAGGCCCAGGCCGTTGTAGGTGGTGACGGTGACGTTGCCGCGGCCGTCGGTGAGGCGGGTCGGGTCGCCGGCGGCGTCGTAGCCGAGACTGGTGGTGATGCTGTCGGTCGCGGTGACCGGTTCGACGAGGCTGCGGACCTGGTTGAGGGCGTCGTAGGTGCGGGTGGTGGTCCAGCCGTCGAAGTCGGTGGTCGAGGTCGAGTTGCCGGCCGCGTCGTAGCCGGTGGACGTGGACCGCAGCTGGGTGTTCGCCGGGGAGAACTGGGCGGCGGTGGTGGGCCGGCCGGCCCGGTCGTAGGTGATCCGGGTGCTGCGCCCGAGCGGGTCGGTGACGGACGCCGGGCGGCCCGCGAGGTCGTAGGTGTGGTGGGTCAGCTTGCCGAGTTCGTCGTGCTCGTCGACGAGCGCCCCGGTGGCGTCGTAGGTGCCGGTCCACTTCGCCTGAGTGGCGATGTTCGCCGGGGTCATGATCGCCGTGACGTCGCTGGCGTCGTCGTGGTCGGCGTAGGTGGTGAAGGTGGCGGCCGGGGTGCGTTCGGTGCGGGTGGTCGCCCAGACCCGGTCGAGGTCGTCGTAGGCGTAGAACGTCCAGGCCCCGAGCGCGTCGACCAGTGACGTCGGGTTGCCGGCGTCGTCGTAGACGATCCGGCTGACACCGGCGGCGGCCGCGCCGGTCGCCTGCGGCTCGGTGACGGCGACCGGCCGGTTCAGCGCGTCGTAGACGGTGGTCGTCGTCTGCCCGCGGGTGTCGACGTGGGTGAGCGCGTTGCCGTTGTGGTCGTGGGTCCACGACTCGGTCGGGCTGATCGCCGAGCCGCCGGGCGGCGTGTAGGACGGGTGGGTTGTCTGGGTGGGCCGGCCGAGCGCGTCGTAGGCGGTGGTGGTGACCAGGCCTCGCGGGTCGCGCCGCTGGGTGATGTCCCCGAAGGTGTCGTAGCCGACGTCGGCGGTCGGTCGCTGGGTGGCCGGGGCGGCGCCGTTCTCCTCGACCGGTACCGGCGGTGCCTTGACCTGGGTGAGCGCGCCGGCCGCGTTGACGGTGGTGTTGGCCAGGAAGGCCGCGTTCGGGGACCCGCCAGCGACGTAGCCGCGTGGATCGGCGCCGCCGGTCACGTAGCCGCGCTGGTCGCGCTGCCAGGTGGTGACGTAGGTGGCGGTGCCGTCGCCGAACAGCGTGCTCGACGTCAGCCGGGAGGCGTTGTCGTAGCCGAGGTCGGTGCGCTCGGTCGCGGTGGTACCGGCCGCGCCGGCCACCGCGGAGGTGACGTCGTCGTTCGCGTCGTAGGTGAAGTCGACGGTGCGGGCCAGGCCCGCCGGGTCCACGGTGGTGCGGGTCAGCCGGCTGGCCGTGTCGTAGTCGCCGGTGACGGTCCGCCGCCCGCCGCCGGTGACGACCGACGTCGGGTGGCCGGCGCCGTCGTAGCCGCGGTCGACCAGGACGATGTCGCGGGCGTTCGCGGTCGACAGCGTGCCGGTGGCCAGGTCCGGCGGCCGGTAGCCGGTCAGGACGTCCTGGTGGGGCAGGTCGTCGAGCCAGTAGGTGTGGCGCGTCGTGCGGCCGAGCACGTCGGTGACCGAGGCCAGTCGGTCCGCCGGATCGTAGGCACGGGATTCCAGCAGCACGTCCCGGGCCGTGTTGTGGGCGACCGGGTCGTCGACGAAGTTCTTGAGCATCGTCGTCGCGAGCAGGTTGTGCGGTGTGTAGGTGTAGGACGTGACGGCGCCGTTCGGATCCGTCGACGTCGCCACGTTGCCGTTCGCGTCGAAGGTGACGGCCGTGGTCGCCGCCGCCGGGGTGCCGGCGCCGGCGGTCATGGAGGTCTGGCGGTCGTCGTCGTCGTAGGCGTAGGTCGTCGTGCGCGCGGTGTCGCCGCCGGTGGAGTCGGAGACGACCGCCTGGGTGGGGTTGCCGTTGAGGTCGTAGCTGGTGGTCGTCACCCGGGTGTGCGTCGTCCCGGTGATCGGGTTGGCCACCCCGGGTTCGGTGACGGTGACGACGTGGGAGAGCTTGTCGTAGGTGTAACTGGTGGTCAGGCCGGTCGGGAAGGTGTCCGAGGTCTCCTTCGCCGTGAGCTCGCGGCCCAGCTCGTCGTAGGTGTAGTCGTGGCTGAGCCCCGCCGGGTTGGCGTCGTGGCGCAGGTCCCCGCGGCTGTCGTAGCCGTAGGTCGTCGTCTTCCCGCGGGCGTCGGTCGACGAGGCGAGCAGGCCACGCGGCATGGTGCCGCCGCCGACCGCTGCCTCGGTGCCGACGGTGAAGACCGCGCTCGTCGTCCGCCCGGAGGCGAAGTCCGGGGTGGCCGGAGTCCGAGTCGCGATCAGGCTGCCGGCGGGATCGTAGGTGTAGGTGGTCTTGTAGGTGTCGTCGGTCGGTGCGGCGGACCGCGGGTCATGGACCGCGGTGACCAGGTCGTTGCGGGGGTCGCCGGGAGCGCCGAGGAAGTAGTCGTAGTACTCGGTGTTCGGCCACAGGGTGCCGTTCAAATTGGCCCGGACCGTCGTGCGGGCCCGGATGTTGCCGCGGGCGTCCGTCTGCAGGGTGAGGATGTTGCCGTTCTCATCCGTCACCTGCGAGAGGAACCCGAGGCTGTTGTAGGTGAACCGGCGGTCACCCGTGGCGTCGCGATGCGAGATGAGCTGGCCCTGGGCGGAGTACTCCCAGTCCTCGGAGTGGCCGCGCGGGTCGGTGATCCGGGCGATCGTGGTGGGGCTGGTGGAGACGATGCTGTAGGTGGTGCGGTGGCCCAGCCCGTCCTCTCGCCAGGCCACCGTCCCGTCGGCGTTGTAGCCGATCTTGGTCTCGATGTTGCCACGGGGCAGCGTGATCTGCTGGAGCTTGCCGTTCGCGGCGTAGGCGTAGGTGGTCGGCGTCGCGGTGTGTGGCGCGGTGACCGTGGTGAGCTTGTTGCCGGTGTAGGCGTAGGTCCAGGTCAGCGGCCCCCCGTGGGCCGCGACCGAGGCGGTCGAGATGGTGGCGACGTGGTTGCCGTCGCCGGTCCAGGTGAAGGTCAGCGCCCGGTTCGTCGTCACGTTCGTCGCCGACGTCAGCCGCGAGTTGCCGTCGTAGCCGAGTTGCAGCGCCCGCCCCGCGCGGTCGGTGACGCGGGTGAGCCGGCCATCCGAGCGGAAGGTGTAGTGGCTGCCGTCCTTGTCGCTCAGAGTCGACGAGGCGGAGGCGTTGACGTTGTCGATCCGCCCGGCACCGGTGCCGTCCGCATATGGTCCGGCGCGGCTGCCGTAGAAGAGGGCCGGATCGTTGGCGGCGAGGATCTGCGTGCCGTTGCGTTGCACTCTGATGGACGGGCCGTCGGTGAGGATCGTCAGGATGTCCGTGGCGGTGCAGCACTGCCCGGCCGCGTCGGCGACGGTGGTGTCCACCCCGTCGACCCGCTTGATCAGCCGCCAGGTGTTCGACGCGGGCACGGCGACGAGCCGCCAGTAGTTGTTCGCGTCGGCGACCCGGAAGGCGAACCCGGTGCCCTGCTGGGCGACGGGCTCGGTGAAGCTGATCGCACCGTCGGCGGCGGCGCCGATGGTGGTCAGGTTGTGGCCGGTGGCGCCGGCCGCGAGGTAGGCCGCGGCACCGCTGCTACCCCAGGTGCCCGCGAGGTTGACCCACTTCTCCCCGTCGTCGGTCGCGCCGAGACCCGCGGCCGAATCCGGCTCGGTGAAGGTGTCCCGATGCTGGTCCGCGGTGATCAGCAGCGAGTCGATCCGGCCCGCTCCGGCGTCCTGGGCGTACAGGCCCGCACTGGTCGCGGTCGAGAACTGGGTGTCGCTGGTGGTCGCGACCACCCGGTCGTTGCGAAGAACGGACAGCAGGCCGCCGGCCATGGTGATGCCGTAAGTGTCGGTGGTCGCGCAGCAGGCGTTCGCCGCCGTGAGCACCGTGGTCTCCCAGCCGCCGACCCGTTTCGCCACCACCAGGGAGTTCGTCGACGGGTTGATGTACATCAGCCACATGTTGTCGATGTCCTGGACCCGGAAGGCGATGCCGATACGGTCCTGCAGGACGGGCGCCGTGAAGCGAATGGTGCCGTCGGAGGGCGCCGGAATGACCGCCACGCTGCGGAACCAGCCGCCGGCGGAGGCAAGATAGGCGGCATTGTTCGACAGACCCCAGACGCCGTCAAGGACCTGCCAGCTCTCGCCGGTATCGGTGATTCCCATCGAGGTCGCCGAGTTCGTTCCGGTAAACGAGGCCACCCGCGGCGCCGGCGCCTGGAGAAATGCGTAGTAGCCGCGCGGCGGCTGGTAGGAGCCATCGCCGTTTCGGCCGAAACGGGCCAGCCGGCCGTCCGGATAGCGGATCTGGACGTTGCCCAGGCCGGCGGAGTCCGGGACGGCTGTCATGTCGTATTCGGAGGTCCAGCCGGCACCGAACATCCCGTCCGTGCTGCTCATGCTGTTGTAGGTGCGGGCCACGCCCTGCGCCGGGCCGGTGCCGTCGACGGAGGCGTCAGTGACCATCGAGGCGTAGTTCTGCGTCAGGGGCTGGACGCCGGCGACCGGCGGCACGTAGGCGTTGCCGCCGAGCGCCGACTGGGTCGGCGGCTGGTCGACGACGGGGCTCAGAGCCAGCGGAGGCGTCCACAGGCTCTGGTTCGCGCCATCACTGACCTGGCCTCGCCAGTAGTAGATCTGGTTCCAGTTCAGCGCTCCGGCCGGCGGCAGCCAGGTGTTGGAGGCCTGCGCGCCGGACGTCCAGCAGGCTCCGGAGTTCGCGTCGGTACCGGTGCAGATCTGGAACGAGTAGCTCAGCGGGCTCGGCGCGTTGTCCGGATCGACCGCGATGAGGGTCAGTGGCGGGCGCACGGAGGAGACCTCCGAGCTGGAAAGCGGCGACACGTTGCTGATGTACGGCGACTGGTTCGTGGGGTTGGACAGAATCAGCGTGGTGGCGTATTCGGGAATACCCTGGTCGGAAAACCAGGAGGTGCCGGCCTCCTCCATGTCCCACCGGATCGTGTATGTCCCGGGGGACAGGCCGGCGAGACTGACGGTGGCGGGCAGGTCGATCGTCTGACCTGAGCTGACCGACGTGGGCATGTTCGTCTGGACGCCCTGGTGGACGACCTCGGTCGTGTTCGCGGCGTTGTAGATGTGGTACGAGAGCTTGTAGTTGCCGTTCGCCGGCCACAGCGTCTGGCCAGTGTTCTTCAACCTGACGGTGATCAGGCCCGGCGTGGTGGTCGTCGGCGGCGTGGTCCAGGTCGGGTTGCCCGACGGGTAGGAGTACGTGACTCCGTACGGGGTCCACGCCACTTCCAGTCGGGGACGGTAATCCGAGTCCGGCGTCGCCGGGTTGCACCAGCAGTCGTCGGAGAAGAACTCCTTGTACCACTGGCCGTCCGTGTCGGACGTCACCACGGCGAGGCCGAAGTTCGCGTTCGCGTCGTGCGTCCAGTTGTTCACCAGGGCGGTCAGTCGGGGATCGCCGTCGCCGATGAACTCCCAGGAGGCGCCGCAGGCGGGCAGAGAGTCGTCGTGCGCGAAGGACTTCTGCGCGACCTCCTCACCGATCGTGGCGCCCGGCCAGGTCATGTTGCCGCCGTACCAGGGGATCGTGACCCGGCGCAGGCTCACCGGATGGGGCGTACAGCCGCTGGCGGACAGCCGGTTGACCAGCTTCACGTGCGCGTTGGTGACGGTCGCGTTGGTGAGCGCGGACTGACCCGGGAAGCTGAGGTAACCGCGCACCACGTCGGAGGCGACGACGCCGGACTTGATGACGAGCTGGGTCGCGTAGTTCGTGGTGGGATGGGCCGAGGAGACATACGTGTCGTCGGCCCCGGCGATCAGCGTGGAGACGTTCGGGTCGACCCGGACCGGAAATACCCGGTCCTTCGCCGTCAGCCAGTCCCGGTCCAGGTCGACCTGGAGCGCCTGCTGGCCGCCCGGCAGCGTCACCAGGCTGTAGGTGACTCCGTCCGAGGAGGCCCGGAACCCCTGGGCCGACGTCCGCCGGGAGTCCTCCATCGACCCGGGCGGAATGACCGCCCGGACCGTGCCGGCCTGGTCCGAGAGCAGTACCTGGCGCCCGTCGACCTTGGCCGTCAGGCCGTGGAGCGTGAGGGGGTAGGTCCAGGTCGTCGGGGCCTGCGCCGAGTGGAGGACCAGAACCTCCTTCAGGCCTTCGGCGGTCGGCCCGAGCTCCAGGTCGGCCGCCTCGCGCACCCCCGCGAAGGTCGCCTTCGGCCCGTCGACCGTGGCCTGCGCGCCCTTCGCCTGCGCGATCCCGAAGGCGAACGACGTGTCGGCGTCGAACTGGAGCTTGCCGAGCTGCGCATCGTCGGCGCGGGGCGCCACCTCGGTGGCCGTCTGGGAAGACCGGGCGTGCAGGCGACCCCGGTCGCCCGCGACCAGGGAGGTGTCGATGGCGACCCAGGCGCCCTTGCCATCCTTGAAACGGTCGGCGCCCAGGGTTGTCTCGGCGGCAAACGTGCCGTCCGGGTTCTGGAAGACCCGCCGGGACTCGGTGCGCAGGCTCGGCACCTCGGTCCGGCCCGCCTGCGGCTTCAGATCCTGCCCGTTCGCCACCCGTTCCGGCGTCGTCAGCCTGGACTCGCCGAGCCTGGCTGACGGCTGCGCGCTGGCCGGCGTCTGTGCGCTGGCCGACGCGGTGCCGCCCGCTGCGGCTGGTGCCGACGGTGCGGCTGACGCTGCTGATGGCGTTGGTGGCGCGCCCGTCGTTGCGCCGGTGGGCTTCTGGGACACGAACGGCTTCGGCTTCAGCTCGGCGTGGACTGCCGTCGTGGCCGGTACGGTTCCCGGGAGCGTGGGGACCAGCTTCGCCACCTTCGCGGCGTCCGGCCCCGCCACCGTCTGGGTTGCACTGGTCGGGACAGTCGAGTCCCGGCCGGCCGCCGTACCAGAGGTGCTCTGCGGCAGCTTCGTGTCGCGGAACGGGTTCACGTCCGCGATCGGGCGCAGACGCGGGCTCTGGACGCGGTGCACGACCGTGACGGTGGTGAGCACGACGGCTACCACCAGCCCCAACGCGATCAGGCTGCGGCGCAAGGGGGAAGGCCGCCGTCGAGGAGGACGGAATCCGGGGGCGGGCGCGGGGGCGGGAAGGTGCCGGCCAGGCATGGCTGCTCCGAAGATCTGTACGCGCAGGGGCCCTCGTCCCGCCAGAGCGGCGAGCTGGGCGGGACGAAGAGCGGACGATCCGCGTGCCGGTCGACGGCACACGGCACCGCCCCGCCACAGCCGGTTGTCCCTGTACCTGGGCTGTGGCGGGGTAACCCGCACGAGAAAAAGTCGCGCGGCGTGAAGAAGGGGGAGGAACTACCTACCAGGAAGCATGAGAGAAGCCCGCATCACGCCAACTCCGATCCATCGCAGACGAACCGAACAGCCAACCGGTTAGGGGCGCGGCCACCGAGGGGAGCGGCAGGCCGCGCGGAGCACAAAGATGGCAGCGGTGATGGGCTGTGGTACAGCATCCGTCGACTGAGTTGCCGTGCTGTAGTGATGCGCGGCGTGATGCGTCTCCAGGAACTCGAGCGAGGAAGGCTACTTTCCGCAAGAAAAAGACTGCCCCAGCAGCCCCTCATAGACGTTCGGTGAACTAACTCCCCCCACCTTCACCAGGCCCGTTACACTCGGCAATCTTTGAGACCTGGGTCACACAGTAGTGGGTAACGTCCACGTAACCCGGTCTCGTGTGCTGCCAGAGGGCTCCGCGGCACCGAGCGGCCTCCGGGGCGAGAAGAGCCTGGTACACCAGGGACTTTCGCACCCCCCGGCGCCGTAGCCGGCGGCCCGAGCGGGCCCTGGGCTCGGACCCGCGACGCGGCCATCGCCCAGGAGCCCTGGCGCGCAAGCGGCTCATGAGGAACGACGAACGGCGATCACTACACGTGAGACGTCGTCATTGATCGTTATGGGCAGCAAAGACTTCTTCTCTCGAATGGGATGACAGACCGGCCGGCCATATGCCACAGTTCTCCCCCGGGACAGTCAGTGATGGACGCTCAGAGAAGCGGGGCGTTCATCGCCGTCGCCCATTCCTGTCGTCAGACGAGGGCACTCTCACGGCAACCGGGTAAGCGCGCGAAAGAACAGCGGGATGGCTCGGCGCCCAGTGCTGGGTTCACGGGCTATCCCGTCGTGCTCGCAATCCTGGGTGACCGCGGGCCGATACTCCGCCGCGCGGCCGCGACAACGATACGCAGAACCGTCCGACCGATTCGTCCAAGGGAGGAACGCGGCGTGAGCAGGCACCGGAGAGGATCTGAGTGGCAGGCCTGCCACGGTGCCGTCCCCACCGACATGGAAGCCGCGGGCCGCCATCGGCTCACCCGTCGACAACCGCGGGCTCACCGGCGACAGGGGCGACAGGGGCGACACACTGGACGGCCGAAGCAGATCCGCGGCCCGTCGCCCGCGGTGGGCATGATCGCCGCGATTCCGACGGCCGTCGTGCTCGCGATCGTCTGCGTCGCGGCCGGCGTGGTCCCCCACACCGCGACGGCAACGGTGGCAGGCGCCGGAGCGGCCGCGACCGACCAGCCTGCGGGAACGGCCGCGCACCCGCCGACCCGCGACTACGACCTCGACCTGCCCCCGCTGATCCCCGCGGCCAGCGCCGCTCCGTCCAGTGGCACAGCCAGCCCGACGGTTTCCCCCACGGCGTCGCCGTCAGCCGGCTCGCCCGGCACAGGATCCGCGGCGACGGGCGGGCCGTCCGTGGTGCTGCGCGCGACGGACCGGCGCATCCCCGCCCGGATGCTCACCGCTTATCACAAGGCCGAGTCCCGCATCGCGGCCGAGCGGCCTGGCTGCCACCTGCGCTGGCAGGTACTCGCCGGCATCGGCCGCGTCGAGTCCGGCCACGCCCGCGGCCGCGCCGTCACCCCCGACGGCACCCTCACCAGCCGCATCCTCGGCCCCGCTCTCGACGGCCTTGACGGCCGCGCTCTCATCCGCGACACCGACCATGGCCGCCTCGACGCCGACACCCGCTACGACCGCGCCGTCGGAGCGATGCAGTTTATCCCCACTACCTGGGTCACGTCCGGACGCGACGGCTCCGGCGACGGCAACGCCGACCCGAACAACCTCGACGACGCCACCCTCGCCGCCGGCGGCTACCTCTGCCGCGGCGGCCGGGACCTCGCCGTCCCCGCCGATCTGCACGCCGCGATCTACAGCTACAACCCGTCGACGAGCTATGTGCGCGCAGTCCTCGCCTGGGCCGCCGGCTACACCGTCTCCGGCGCCGTCGCCGGACCCACCACCATCACCGCCGCGCCTCTCCCGGCCGGCCCGTCTTCTCCCGTACCCTCGCACGTCACGCCCGCGCCCGCGCTCGCGCTCGCGCTCGCGCTCGCCGGACCATCCGATGTCGAGCCCAGCCCGGGGACCGATCACGACGCCGCGCCGACGCCCACCGGCACTCCCCCCGCTCGGCGCCCGACCCCCTCGCCCGCCGCGCCGAGCCGGACGGCGCAGTCCGGCGACTCCCGGACGTCGCTCCCCGCACGCCCCCGGACCACCGGCGACGCCGCGACCAACCCGCCCGCGCCCGCGGCGGCCTCACCCACCGCGCCGCTCATCGTGATCGCCATGACCCCCGCGGACGGCACCGGATCCCCCCGTGCTCCGACCCCCACCCCCTGACCGGACCGCCCTCGGCCGCCCGGCCCCGCACCTGAAGCGAGACATCATGGGACGCCCCACCCGCTACTCCCCTGCCTTCCGCGCCCACGCCGTGGCCGAGGTCCACCGGACCCGACCGCGACACGCCTCCGAATGGGCCACGATCCAGGCGGTCGCCGCCGACCTCGCCGTCAGCGCCGAATCACTGCGCACCTGGGTTCGCCAGGCGGAATCCGCCGCCGATCCCAGCCGCCAGGCCGACATCCGCCGGCACCAGGCCGAGATCCGCCGCCTCGTCCGCGAGAACAGTCAGCTCAAACGCGCACTCGACCTTCTGCGCCTCACCGCTCCAGACCCACCCGCCACCTGGCCCACACAGACCGCCCACCCCGAGGCACACCACGGCCCCTCCCCCACACCGACGGCCAGCCCCTCCTCGGCCAGCCGCCCATGAAGAACGGCACGCCGCATCCGCCGGGTTCTGCGCGGTGATTCCATACGCCGACTTCACATCGACGAATCCCCGCACGACTGCTGACGGACATCAACCGCCGCTCGCCGCCGCAGCAGGCGAACGCCTTGAGGCTTTGGTTCCTGGGCGATCGCCGATGTTCACCTGGACTCTCCGAGGGGCAGGCATCCTCGTTCGGACGAGTGGCCGGACCGGTCAGGCAAGCGTGGCGGCATGGTCCATCGCGGCCCGCACCAGTGCGCGCAGCTTCTCGTCGGCGTCGTCGTCCGAACTACCGGACTGCCACGCGCTGACGCTGTACCAACCCCTGCTGCTGTCCAGCGACGCGATCGGTTCGACCATTTCCACTCCCTGCGGCTCCTCGGGCAGCCGAAAGAGCAGCCAGTTCGTTCCGGTCGCCACCACCGCGGCGATACCCCGCGAGACGATCACCGGAATCCCGTAGACGGGTAGCACATCGGCCGGATCCGGCGCCAGAGACGTCAGCCGCTCGACAAGGTCCGGATGAGTGTTGAGCTGCCAGCCGCCGAGGGCGTAATCCCCAACCGAGTACGGACGTCGAGCGGCTTCGCGCCGGTATGCCAGCAGATCGGCATTGGCCGGAACATCCGCCAGCTGCACGCCGTTTTCCTGTTCAGGCGACGTACCCGGGACTGTCACGATGACTGTTTTCCTCCCAGAGCACCACCGGGCCCGATCTGCCTCGACATTGCTCTACGCAGGAGGTAGCGCTTCACCGGACCGCGAACCCCCTTGGTGACCTCGTCCAGCATCGCCCGGCGCTCACTGTCCGAAATTTCCCTCGAGCTCACCTCGAGACCCCCCTTGCGCCAGCGCTTGGCGCGGCTCCAGCACTCCCCGTTTCACGGCTTCTCGTCGTGGTGTTCGTCTCGGCGGTCGGCGTCGTCCGTGACGCCTGGCATGAGGCGGCGGCCGGCCTCGCCGTAGTAGTCGACCGCGGTCGGCCGTGCCAAGGGCTGGCGCCGACGGTGCCGCTCCATTCCCGCGTCCGAGCCCGCCGACATCGCGGCAAAGAGGCCCAGCTGCCAGCCGGCATCGGACAGGCTGTAGTGGCCATGAAAGAGAAGTGCGACCACCGCGAACCCGACCTCCACGACGAGCCCGATCACTAGGCCGACGAGGAGCCCTCGAACCACCACCCGGATCACCTGCTGCCCCCACGTCCCAGGGAGGGCTTCGCGGCCGCCGGGAGACGGCTCCCTGGATCGCCCACCCCGCGAGTTGACGCAGACACTCGCTGCTGTCGCCCTCCACCAGCGCCTCGGCGGCACGACACAGCAGGCTCACACCGGACTCCTCCCAGGTCCCGCCGTGCGTCCTCGAAATACTCCATGGAGTACACACCGTGATTCTACGCAGCGCGACGCCAATCGGCTGGCGGCCCAGATTGTCGGAGGTCGCCGCTACGGTACTCAGCGATCACCGTCCTCATGAAGGAGAAGCCCGATGGGTGCCAGAAGCTCGATGCTGTTCTACGCGGACGGTGACGTCCAGAAGATCCTCCGGTGCGCACCGGAGATCGACCGGGACGGCACCCGGGCCTGCGTGGAACGTCTCTACCCTGGTCGGCGGCTCGTCGAGATCGGTGACGGCACCCTGCATCTCGCCTACCCACCCGAGGGTCATGTCTACGCGGCCTGCTTCCCACGCCTGACGGTGGTCTGCACCCAGGACGTCGCGTTGGATCGGCCGTCCCACCTCGGCGCCACATTCCGCGCCGAAGCCCGCGGGCGCACCCTCCACCTGCACACCATGCTCAGCTCCGTCGACTGGTTCGCCTACGCCATCTGGGACACCGACGGCGCACTACGCCGCGCGCTCAGCCTGTCCTCGGACGACGGCATACTCGAGAACACCGGCAACCCGCTCGACTTCGAGGCGGACTACTGGGCCGGCAAGCACCCCGTCGAGATCGACGAGGACGACCCCGACCTTTCGTACCCGCTGCCATTCCATCCCCTCGACCTGGCCGAAGATGCCCTCCGGGCCCTCTTCGGCTTCGTCTTCGAAGGCGAACCCGGCGACGGCGATGCCCACCTCGATGAGATCACCCTCGCCGGCTACCGCCTCGATCACCCTGGCCGTTGAAGCTCGAGGTCTCCTACAACGGATCTATCACCCTGGAGGTCGAAGGTGTTGTAGGGGTCCTGGTGGGCGTAGTCGTAGGGGTTGTCGGAGCCGCCGGGTTCGGGGGCGGTCCGGAGGAAGCGGCCGAACCTGGGGTCATAGAGGCGGACGCCCATAAGGGTGAGGCCGGCGGGGTGTCGCGGCTGCGCTGCTTGGCGCGAGCCAGCCGTAGCGGGGGTAGGCAGAGGAGGGGAAGTAGGGGCTGCCGACAGGGTGTCGGTCTGGGTGGCGGCGGGGTCGCCGCCGATGCCGGTGATGTTGCGGGTCCAGGCGGCTCGCCGAGCTGCCCGCCGGCGGATACGGATCCGTCGTCGTACGACCGAAGAGGTCATAGGCGTAACCCGAGTTGGTGAGCCGGTCCGCCTGATCATAGGAGAAGCAATATACCGCCGGCGTCGTCGACGTGGAGGCTGACCATCGGTGACCACGGTCAACCGCCCCGGGCTTCCGCAAGGCCCGGGACGGTTGACCTCTCTCAGCCGGTCGAGCCCCCACCGAACCCAAGGCGGTTCATACAACCAGTCATCAGCCATTACAGTCAGCCCCGAGAAGATCACCGTATTCATCGGTGCATCCAGGCTAAGAGTGCACAATTTTGCAAAGGGGATTGGCGAAACCATGAACGACGGTGAGGTAGCGGAGTGGCACATCAGACATTTCACGCCGGCTAATCCACGCGGCCAAGCGCAGGGCGACGTTCCCGCCCTACTTCGGCGCGTGGCTACCAGTATCGAAAACCGCGGCAGAATAAAAGTGCAGGATCTGGTTCTGCATTCGGAAATCACGGCCGAGAATGAATGGTAATCGGTTAGGAGCTGGATTGATACAAGCTAGTCGTTCTTGGCCTTGATCGTGTAGTTCCATTCACCGTGGAACTTGTGTCTACTGATCGGGATGGCCTCCTGTTCCTGTTTGGAGACCTTGACTTTTGTCGGGT